>JBJEPU010000125.1:0-9665 GCA_051881395.1 Candidatus Fimenecus sp. | reverse complement strand
CACGGCCAAGCCGACATTGATGCTGGCGGCAAAAACAAAGAAATATAAAAGCGCAACCGCCAATACATTGGTTGTGGAAATCAGCATTACAATATTTTTGCACAGCAGAAAAAGGAGCGCCATCAGCAAATTGGCACACGGACCGGCAATCGCGGTGAGCGCCATACCCGTTTTCGGATTTTTGAAGTTGCGTGCGTTAATCGAAACAGGCTTGGCATAGCCAAAGCCGAGCAGAACAATCATCAAAGCACCGATAGGGTCAATGTGCCGCATCGGATTTAAGGACAAGCGGCCTTGCAACCGCGGGGTCGGGTCACCGAGTTTTGTGGCTACCCACGCATGTGCATATTCATGAATCGGCAAGGTGCAAAATACAACAAAGACAGAGGCAAATACACCCGCTAAAATCTGAATGCCGGAATATCCGCCGCGAAGAATATTAAATAACATGCCGTTCTCCTAAAAATCATTAAAATATATTATACATTGATTTGGACAAATCTGTCAATATCATTAAAATCATACCGTACGGTTTGCTGTGCGGTATTGTGCTGAAAAATTGATGCGACAGCCGCCCCCTGCCCGTCGCCGCATTCCAAAAGCATTTCTCCGCCTGCTTTTACAAACGGCAGCCAACGCGCGGCAATGGTACGGTAAAAATCGAGGCCGTCTGCCCCGCCGTCCAATGCGGTATGCGGCTCTTTTTGTACCTCCCGCTGTAATAGGCCGAGTTCAGCCGACGGAATATACGGCGGGTTGGAAAGCAACAAATCCGTGAAGAACCCGTTTTGCGGCAGATACTCGAAAATATCGGCTTGTATGATTTTTGCATTTTTTACGCCGAGCGCATCACGGTTTTTTTGTAAATAGTATAGTGCCGCATCGTATTTTTCAAACAAATATACGTTTGTGTCGGGATTTTCCAAAGCAACTGTTAAGCCGATACAGCCACTGCCTGCACATAAATCCCAAATGACACGGTACTGTTTGTCTCGGATATGTGCATTTGCCGTTTCCACAAGTTGTTCGGTTTCGGGCCGCGGAATGAGCACACCCTCTCCGACGAAAAAATCACGCCCATAAAACGACCATTTGCCTAAAATATATTGCAACGGTTCGCCATGCAAGCGGCGTTCAAGCAAAGCGTAGAATCGGGCTTGTCCGCTGTCGGAAACGGGCTGTGCGGGATTGGCAAGGCGTTGACTTGCAGAAATGCCCGTGGCAAACTCAAAAAGGCAACTGCACTCAAACTGCGTATCATTCTGCGCAATCGGGGTTAACGCTTGCACCCCGTTTCGGAACAATTCTTTTACATTCATTGCGCTGTACTGTCCGTTTCCGGCGCGCCGTCCACAACGGCTTTCAGCGCGGCAATTCCGACTTCGATAATGTCATCGGTCGGTTCTTTGGTGGTAATGCGCTGCATCCAAAGCCCCGGCGCGGCAAAGATTTTGACAAGCAAATTATCGTGCTTGCCTGCGTAGCGGATAAACTCATACCCAAGCCCCATAACAAGCGGCAAGATTAACAGCTTAACCGTAATCCAAAGCGCGCGGTTCACGGTTGCAAGTGTGGGGAAAATCAGCACAAGTGCCGAGGATATTAAAATGCTTAATAAAATCATAACGAACATAAAGCTCGTACCGCAACGCGGGTGAAAACGCTTTTGTTTTTTGACATTTTCGACCGTCAGTTCCAAGCCGTGTTCCAGGCAAAAAATGGATTTGTGCTCTGCGCCGTGATACATAAACACGCGTTTGATGTCTTTCATTTGCGAAACCAACAAAAGGTACACAATGAAAATAATAACGCGGATAATCCCTTCAAACAACGCGTGAAAATTAAGCAACGTGTTGCGCGTTATGGCATCCACCAAAAAGGACGGCAACCACATAAACAGGAAAAATGCCAGCCCAAAGCCTAAAACAGCGGAAATCACGCCGACAGCGTTCATCATCTTTTCACCGAAGTGGTCGTTAATCCATTGGTCAACCTTGGAAAGATTTTCTGTATCTTCTTCCAAGCCTTGTGTGGACTTTTCGGCAGACTCCATTAAATATTTATAGCCGGTTACCAGCGACTCCACAAAGCCGACAATACCGCGCACCAACGGCAGTTTAAAAAAAGCATTTTTTTCGCGCCACGGCGTATCGTGTTTATACTCCGTTTCGATTTCGCCGTTCGGCAGGCGCACGGACATTGCCGCGCCCTTCGGTCCTTTCATTAAAATGCCCTCGATTAGAGCCTGCCCGCCGACCGAAGCATATTTTGTCTTTTTTTCTTTCAAAGGTTATTCTCCTTTCGTCACCCGCACACGCACCGAATAGGTCCCGGACGCCCACGCCTTTGTACTGCCTTTTATGACAATGCGCGCTTTCACGGTCTGCTCGCCCTCTTGCAAAGTTGCCTCGGACAAATTCACCTCAGCAAAAATCATTTCATTGGTCAAAGCGGCAATTTCCTCGGTCGTACCGATAATGCGGATATTTTCCAGCGGCTCGGCAATCACGGTAGCCGAATAGCCCTCTTTTTGCGTTGTAATGCTGATATTCTGTTGTGGAACAGAAAAGGTTGCCGAGGTAAGCCCCGTCATATTGACGGTAACCTTAAAGCGGGCAGAACTATCCGTAATTGTGTATTCAGTAATATCGGACGCTTTGAAATTGAAAACATTGTAGCCAATGTCCAATTCCGAAAAATCGACTGTACCGACACTGATGCTTTGGATTTCATTGATTTTTTCAATCGGCACCGCGGCTTCGATTTTGGAAGGCGACACCGTAAACGGCACGCTGTCGTTCAAATACCCCGCCGGTGTGTTTTTAAAGGACACCGTAGTCGGTAAAGTAACTGTTTTTAATACGGGCATTGTCATGGTAATGGCGGCGTCGCCGGTATCGATTTCCACATTGGACAGTGTTTCTTCGTTTTCAGTTTGCAGTTTAATTTGCGGCTGTACCGTAGTGGTTGCAGACAACGGCGCACTGATGGCAGTTTCCGCCACAACACCCGTAATTTTATTTACTTCGGCAGTCGGCCCGCTGACAATGACGGTATTTTTGGAAAACAACACATCTCCTAAAATGCAACCGTCAATGACCGTTTGGTTGTTCGGTGCGGCAATGCGCGGCACAATGGCAAATTCCGCCTCTTTATAGGTATCGAAATAAACATCAATATAATTCTGCGACAGACGAACGATTTCAAAATCCTTGGAATTTGCCGAAACCGCTTTCAGTTGCAGGGATTTATTACCCGCAGAATCCACATAATTGGTTTGCGCAGTGACAACAATATCCTCAGCCGTGAGCGTCGACACTACAAAGCGTTTTCCGGTCACGGTCACATCTACATAATACTCCGTCTGCCCGAAGGTTTGCAAATTTAACTGTGCGGGCACGCTGTTTTCCATATCAATTCTGACCGGAACAGAGCTGATCGTTACCTCGACAACAGGACTTTTTTCCACAGCGACCCAAATCCATATGGCGAATGCCGCAAGCAAAGAGAACAGCATTGCAACCTTGTTGTTATAAATGATACTCCGCAACCCGCTGTATACCTTTTTTTCGGCGGCAGTACCCTTGTTGGACTCATTATTTATCTTCATGCTTTTGCCGCCCTTTCAAAAGTTTTTTCCATTTATTATCCTCTTCATTTGCAGGTGTTGTAAAATTCTGCAACAGTAATTCGCGTAAATCACCGCTGGAAAGCCCACGGCGCAAATTCCCTTTCTGCGCAACGGAAATGTCACCGGTTTCCTCCGAAACCACCACCACAAGCGCGTCGGTTTGTTCGCTCAGCCCGATTGCCGCACGGTGGCGCGTTCCAAGCTCACTACTGACATTGTTGTTTTGTGTCAGCGGCAAAATACAGCCTGCCGCCGCCACGCGCGCCTCGCGAATCACCGCCGCGCCGTCGTGCAAAGGCGCTTTCGGATAGAAGATATTCCCGATAAGCTCGGCGGAAATTTCCGCATCGACCGGTGTGCCTGTGTGAATAATCTCTCCGAGAATACTCTCTTTTTCAAACACCATCAAAGCGCCGATTTTTTTGTCACTCATATCTGCACAGGCTTTGGTGACGGCGTTCACCATTTTTACCCGTTCCTCTTGACGGCGAATATCCTCGCTGTTTTTAAATCCGAAAAAGTTAAAGTTGGAAACACTGCTTCTGCCGACGCTTTCCAACGCGTGCCGAATTTCGGGGGAGAAAATAATCACCAATACGAGCAGTAAATTGGAAAACACCATCGAAAACATATAGGTGCTGACCTGCATATGCAATAAATAGACTGCGGCATAAATCACAGCCAAAAGCACGAAGCCCTTTGCAAGCTGAATCGCGCGGGTTTCCCGAATTAACTTAATGGCGCTGTAAATCACAAATGCAACCAGCAAAACATCCAAAACATCCGAGATGCTGTTGAAACTGAGGATTGCCTTGCCGATTTCATCCATCGTGTCGGCAAAGGAGAGCGGTAACTGCATAAAAACACCCGTTTCTACAAAAAAATACAATATATCGCAACGTGCAGAAACCTGCACATATATAATCACGATATATTGTATCATACTTAGGCGCTTTTTGCAATTTTAAATATAGAATTTAATAAACTATTTACATCTTTTTCCGTCGTGAACACCGACGGACAGATGCGAACCGTGCCGCGTTCGAGTGTTTTATATTTTTTATGCGCCAATCCGGCGCAGTGAAGCCCCGCCCGAACCGCGATATTTTCTTCGGACAGCCGCGCGGCAACCTCCTCGCTGTGCAAGCCCTGCACATTGAAAGAAAGCAAGGGCACATACCCCGTTGGGCGTTCGGAAATACCCGTATACAGTTCTATACCTTTCATTTCACGAAGCGTCGCTTCTAAGCGCAGAATATGCTGTATTTCCTTGCTGTATATGCGCTCTGTTCCCCGTTTTTTTACAAACTGCACTCCCGCCGAAACAGACAGAATTCCGGGCACATTCAGCGTGCCGCTTTCAAGCCGTTCCGGATAGGTT
The DNA here is from genome assembly GCA_051881395.1 of Candidatus Fimenecus sp. Classification (GTDB taxonomy): domain Bacteria; phylum Bacillota; class Clostridia; order Oscillospirales; family Acutalibacteraceae; genus Fimenecus. The sequence continues at coordinate 4,653 of JBJEPU010000125.1, read as the reverse complement.
TCCGGTTGTGTGAGTTGCGCGGACAGCACACCCGTGCCCCCTTCGGTTAAGGGGGTAAGCACCGTTTCACAGTTGCACAAAAGCACACCTGTACCCATGATACCGTACATCCCCTTGTGCCCCGGTGCGCACAAAAAGTCAATGCCGTCTTTCTGCATAGAAATCGGTAAAATGCCCGCCGACTGCGCCGTATCCGCAACCAAAAGCACGCCGTACCGATGGGCAAGTGATGCCAAAGCCCGTAGCGGCAATGTTTTTCCAAACACATTGGACGCCCCCGTGCAGACAATCGCAATCGTATTGGGGCGCAAACACTTTTGAAAGTTTTCTACGGTTTGTTCGTCTGACTCCCCCACCGCCGCGGCTGTCCAAGTGCATACCCCTTGCAAACGAAGTGCTTCCAGCGGTCTTACCACGGCGTTATGCTCCAAATCCGAGCACACAAAATGCCCGCCGCGTTTTGCAAGACCTTTTATGGCAGTATTCAGCGCTTCTGTGCAGTTTTTGGTAAAAATCACATTCTCGCATTGCGGTAAATCAAAAAAATCGGCGATTGTTTCACGCGCATGATACACCTGTTCCACCGTAGCAACCGCCATTTTGTGCCCCGCTCTGCCGGGATTCGCACCGTAGCGGACGGCGCCGTCCTGTAAAGCATACAAAACCGATTGCGGTTTCGGAAAGGTTGTTGCCGCATTGTCGAAATAAATCATTGCGACCACTTCATTTCGCTGACGGCAATCCCCTCTCGCCGGAGTAATTCCGCAACATTTTGTTTTGGATTTTCGACGGAAACGGAATATCCGCATCCCTCGTTTTTCTTCGTACTGACAGTTTTAATGACCTTGGCTCGCATACCGTATTGTTGTAAAATATTTTTCGCTTTCATTGCATACGTTACAGAGCCCACCTTTATAATCACTTTTTTCATAGCTACACCACCGAACTGTTCTTACCACAGTATATGCCGAAAACGGGCAGGCAGTGCAAAAGAGAAACGGTACGCAACTTCTGTTTGCATACCGTTTCTTATAATTATTCACAGATTTTATTCAGTTCTTCATGCGTGATTTCGCGACATGCACCGGGTGGCAACGCCGCATCCAACGGCAAAGCGCCCATATGTGTACGCTGTAACGCTGTGACGCGGTTGCCGACAGCGGCAAGCATTCGCTTGATTTGGTGGTATTTTCCCTCGCAAATCCGGATTTGCACCGTTTGCATATCTTCGCCGAGGATTTGCACCGATGCCGGTAAAAGTTGTGTTCCGTCGCGTAGAACAACACCCTGTTTTAAAATTGCAATCTCCGCGGGAGAAATCGGTCTTTCGAGTTGTGCAATATACGTCTTTTGAATATGGTTTTTCGGCGACAAAATCCGATGCGCAAAGTCGCCGTCATCCGTAATCAAGACAAATCCCGTAGTATCTTTATCCAGTCTACCCGCCGGAAACAAACCATTTCTTTGCAACTGCGGCGGCACCAAATCTACGACGGTTTTTTCCTCTGCCGAACGGCCCGCCGAAACAATACCCGTGGGTTTGTTCAGCATAATATATATGTGCGGTTTTATCGAAAACGGCACGCCGTCGACTGCGACAGCATCTTGTTCCGCGTCCGTTTGAAAGCCGCCGTCCGTCACCGTTACACCGTTCACGGTCACGCGCTTTTGCCGCAACAGCGCTTTCACCTCTTTACGGGAAAGCGTTGTTGTACTTGCAATCCATTTGTCTATTCGTTCTTTGGGCATAGATTTCGTCCTTTATTTTCACGAAGCCGCTTGTGTCGTCTTCTGTGAATAAGCTGTTGCTTCTTTCACAAAACCGTGCATAAATCCGTCGATTTCCGTGGAACAAACATCGCCGCCGATAACCTGCCCATCATAAATCAACAAGGTGGCCTGTATACAGTCGGCGTTTTCATATCCGGGGTAGTTGGTCACGCGGTAAATCCAGCGTTTTACGCGTTTCCCGGCATAAACGGACAAATCAAAGCCCTGTGCCTTTTGCAGTTCGTTATATTGGGTATAGGTATCGTCAAAGGTCTCGGGGATAATCACCTCGCTGACCTCCACAGGGTCTTGCTCAACCGACCAGCCGAATTGCGATACATAGGCAATGCGCTCTTCCGCCGTCGCGGCCCGCACATTCATTTGGGCTTCTTTTGCCGCCTCAACGCCTTGTTTACTGACAAAAAAGAATGCCACGGCAACTACGGCAATACAAAGTACCAAAATGACCATTTTGATTTGTCTTCTATGCACGGAAAGTACGAACATAAACATTCACCTCGTACACATATATATGCGACGAGGTGAAAAAACATTCAATCGGAAATCGGCTTAGCTGTTATCCACGTGTTTGTGCTGTGCCGCGGCACGAAGCGACTGCCGTGCACGGCGAATTTCATTGACGGAATTGGTCAGGGTTTCGTCGGCAAGTGCCACTATGTTCTCAACATATTCACCGGCGCTCGTGCGCATATCGTTCGCCCATTTCTGCGCCTGGTCGGTAAGCTCGGAAGCCGTCGCGCGTGCACCCTCGACGATTTCGCCTGCCTGGGTGCGTGCCTGTGCCATAATATCTGCCGCCGCACTCTCGGCACCCTTCGTGATTTCGTGCTCCTCTACCAACTCTTTTGCACGCTTATGCGCCGCCGCAATGATTTCATCGGCACTGTTTTGCGCCGCCGACAAAATTTCTTTTCGCTCGGAGGCAATTTTGCGCGCCTGCATCAATTCATCGGGCATATTCAAACGAATATCCTCAATGACGCGCTTGATTTCCGCCACATCAATCAGTAAATTTGATGTGAATGGCACGCTTTTCCCTTCTTCGAGAATGTCCTCAATTTCGTCCAAAAGGCTTTCTATTGTCATTTCTCTTCACCTCTGCTGATTCTTTTGATTATATCGTCACGAATCTCCTCGGGCACAAAATTGCTGATGTCCCCGCCCAATTCGCAAACCTGCTTGACAACGCTGGAGCTTAAAAACATATTTTCCGCCATCGCGGTCACAAATACTGTTTCCAATTCATTATTGAGTTCGCGGTTTGTCAGCGCCTGCTGAAACTCATATTCAAAATCGGAAACCGCGCGCAAGCCTTTGACGACTGCAACCGCGCCTTTTTGCCGCGCATAATCCGCCAGCAGCCCGTCATAGGCGTCGACTTCCACATTCGGCATAGCAGAAAGGCACCGTTTTAAAAGCGCCACACGCTCTTCGGCGGAAAAAGCATAGGTATTCTTTTTATGGTAGTTGGTCATCACCAAAACGATAACCTTGTCAAACATCAAAGCAGAGCGGCGAATAATATCGAGATGCCCTACCGTGACCGGGTCAAAGCTACCGGGGCAAATTACGGTTTTCATACAGTTTCCTCTTGCTTTCGGTATGTCGTCAATTTGGTTTTGGAATATTTATATTCCCGTAAGCGGCAAAGCGCACCCGCCGTTTCAGGCAATTCCTCCGTATAATCGGTTTCGCAAACCACCAGCGCGTTCTCCTTGCAACAAGCACCGAGCATCGGTAAAAGCTTTTGCGTAATCCCTTTGTTATACGGCGGGTCTAAAAATATAATATCAAACTTTTCTCTCGCCGCACCGACAAAGGAGAATGCATCCGTATTGAGCACAACCGCACGGTCAAACAAACCCGTTGTCATCAAATTCTCTTTGACCACTTCGGCGGCTTTTTTGCTTTCATCTAAAAAATACGCCTTTTGCGCACCGCGGCTGAGCGCCTCAATCCCTAACTGCCCACTGCCCGCAAAAGCATCGAGCACCACGGCGTTTTCCAATTCAAAATGCACGATGCTGAACATCGCTTCTTTGACTTTGTCGGTGGTCGGACGGACAATATCGCCGCCTTCGAGGGTTTTTAATTTTCTGCCGCGTGCAGAGCCGGTAATGACGCGCATAAATCACACTCCGAAACCATACAATACATATTCTTTACTATTTTAGCACAAAAGTCAACAAAAATCATCATTTTTTTACGCTTAACAGTAAATTTTCAAGCTCTTTTATCGTTTTTACGGTCGTTTTGACACCGACAGCCTCTAAATCCGCAATATCGCGGAAGCCCCAAAGCACACCGACAGCATCGATTGCGGCATTGTTTGCGGTTTGAATATCCACTTCACTGTCGCCGACAAAAACCGCTTCTTCTTTGGAAACGCCCATTTTTTCAAGTGCATAATACACCCCGTCGGGCGCGGGCTTATTGGGTCGGCTGTCTACACTGCCGACCACGGTTTTGACATATTTCCCAAACAGCTTTGCGCAAAGTGCCTGTGCGGCAAAATCCGCTTTGTTTGTAACGATAGCCATTTTGTAGCCCGCCGAATACAATGTCGCCAGCATATCGGAAATGCCGTCATATTCCGCCGTTTTATTTTCCATATTTTGCTTATAGTGTTCGCAAAAGGCATTAAAACATTCGTCTGTTTTCTCTTTCGGGGTATTCTCCGGCACGGCGCGTTCGATGAGTTTGCGAATCCCGTTGCCGACAAAGCGGCGCACTTCCTCCAAAGTGCGTTCCGGCAAGCAACACGAACGCAAGGCATAATTGGTGCTGTCCGTCAAATCCTCCAAGGTGTTTAAAAGTGTACCGTCCAAATCAAATACAATGGCTTTTTTCATTTATTTTCAT
>JBJEPU010000124.1:0-9892 GCA_051881395.1 Candidatus Fimenecus sp. | reverse complement strand
CTTGGAATACCGCCCGATATACGGCACGCCGTCCAAGGACATACAATCCTGCGTTGCCCAAACATACGCCTCGGCGCACGCGGGGTAATGCACCTTTGCAAAACTGCGCAGTTCCCCGTAATTGCCGCCCGGTTTGCCGGTACGGTGGTCGCCGCCGCCGACGAGCAGAAAATCCCCGTAATTGCGAAATGACATACCCTTAGGTGCTTCGTCCACATACATCCCGTCAATTTGCGGGCCGTTTTCGAGTGCCAACGCATAGGAGCGCTCTTGGTAGAGCTTCAAAAAATACCCACCGTGCTTATTCAAAATCGGGAAATGCGTTGCAATAATAAACTGCTTCGCCGCCACCGTGCCGTGCGCGGTATATGCATGGTTTTTTCGGAGTTCAAACACCTTGGTTTGCTCGTAGATTTCAAGGTCCTTTGCAATTTCCGCCAAAAATTTCAGCGGATTGAACTGCGCTTGGCGTTGCACACGCACCGCACCTGCAATTTCAATGGGCACGGGAAGCGTTTCCTCGAATGTCGGCGCCGTGCCTAATGTTTCAAGCGCGCGCAGTTCGCGTTCCGCCGCCTGACGGCTTTTTTGCGTATACACAATATTGTCTTTTTCTTCAAAATCACAGGCAATTTTACCGCAAAGCGCCCGATAGTTTTGCAATGCGCGTTCGTTGGCACGCAAATACATCTGCGCTTTTTCCTTGCCGAAGCGTTTTAACAATTTGTCATACAAAAATCCGTGCTGTACGGTAATTTTGGCAGTGGTATTCTGCGTCACCCCGCGGCAGATGCGGTCCGCTTCCAGCAAAATGCAGTCCACCCCATGTGTTTTCAGCATATAGGCGCATAAAAGCCCCGCAATCCCCCCGCCCACGACGAGGACATCGGTTTTTTTGTCGCTTGTCAGTTGCGAAAATGACGGCAATTCGGAATTTGCCGACCAAACAGAAAGCATATACATCACCGTTTGTAGTGTGCCCGAGAATACAACAATTACCCCATACAAAAAAGCGTTCCGTAAAATACGGAACGCTTTTTGTTTGCAAGGAAGCTTGCTTATTCCGCTTCCAAAATCTCCATGAATTCTTCGCCGGTAATGGTTTCCTTTTCATACAGGAATTTGGCAAGCTCGTCGAGTTTTTGACGATTTTCGGTCAAAATTTGTTTGGCTTTTTCGTGCTGGGCTTTCACAAGCGCAACGACCTGCTCGTCGATTTTACTTTGCATCTCTGCTGAGCAGGCAAGCGCAGCGTCGCCGCCCAAATACTGATTGGTCACGGTTTCCAGCGCGACCATGTCAAAATCCTCGCTCATACCGTAGCGGGTAATCATCGCACGGGCGAGTTTCGTCGCCTGCTCAATGTCATTCGACGCTCCCGTCGTCACGGAGTTAAATACAATTTCCTCCGCGGCGCGACCGCCCGTAAAGGTCGCAATTTTATTTTCAATTTCCGTTTTAGACATTAAATAATGGTTGTCCGTTTCCACCTGCATTGTATAGCCCAGCGCCCCCGATGTACGCGGCACAATCGTAATTTTTTGCACAGGTGCGGAATGGCTTTGCTTTGCCGCCACAAGCGCGTGCCCGATTTCATGATAAGAGACAATCATTTTTTCCTTATCGGTCAAAATGGCATTCTTTTTCTGATAACCTGCGATAACGGTTTCGATGCTTTCTTCCAAATCCGCCTGTGACGCGCAGTTGCGACCGTCACGCACCGCACGCAATGCCGCCTCGTTGACGATATTGGCAAGCTCTGCACCGGAAGCTCCCGACGCCATACGCGCAATTTTTCCGAAATCCACTTCGGGGGAAACTTTGATTTTTTTCGCGTGGACGCGCAAAATGGCCTCTCTACCTGCAAGGTCCGGCAACTCCACGGGTACACGGCGGTCAAATCGCCCCGGACGAGTCAGCGCCGGGTCAAGTGCTTCGGGGCGGTTGGTTGCCGCTAAAATAATCACGCCGTTGTTACCTTCAAATCCGTCCATTTCCGTCAGCAACTGGTTGAGCGTTTGCTCGCGTTCGTCGTTGCCGCCGAACTGCCCGTCACGCTTCTTGCCGATGGCGTCAATTTCATCAATGAACACGATACACGGTGCTTTTTCCTTTGCCTGTTTAAACAAATCGCGCACCTTGGAAGCGCCCATACCAACAAACATTTCTACAAATTCCGAGCCGGACATAGAGAAAAACGGAACATTCGCCTCGCCTGCAACCGCTTTGGCAAGCATTGTTTTCCCCGTACCGGGCGGGCCGACCAACAAAATGCCTTTCGGCATAGACGCACCGATTTCCTCGTACTTTTTCGGATTGTGCAAATAATCCACAATCTCCGCCAAATTTTCCTTGGCTTCGTCCTCGCCTGCTACATCCGAAAAATGAATGCCTTCCGAAGACTGCACATACACCTTCGCGTTGCTTTTGCCGGCAGTCCCGAACATCATTGAATTCGCCCCGCCGCCGGCTTTATCCAACAGTTTTTTATACATAAACTGCCCAATAGCGATAAACAGAAGCGTCGGCAAAATCCAACTAAGCAAAAAAGTGAGCAAGGGGGAGGTTTCCTCTACAATTTCGCCCGAGAACTGCGCGCCCGACGCGTACAACCGTTCGGTCAGGTTCGGGTCATCCATTTTTCCGGTTTTGTAAATCTTGTCCGTTTCTTTGTCTGTGAACAAAATTTGATTGTCCTGAATTTCCACTTCGCCGATTTTTTGCTCGGCAGTCATGGTCATAAAGGTACCGTAATCCACTTCCTCTACGCGCCGTTCCATCAAAAACGGCAAAGCAAGAAAGTTAAACAGCATTAAAACCACCAACACAATGGTGTAATAATATATCAGCGGTTTTTTCGGTTTTTTGACTTCATTCATCGGTCACACCTCTTTTTTTGATTGGAAGTATTCCTGTAATCCGTTTTTCATCATACAAATTTTTATGAAAATTGTAAATATGGAAAAATGATTATGGACACATTTTTTGAAAGTGTTTTTTAAGCAAAAAACAGCTCTGCACCCTAAAAAGGGCATACAGAGCCGTCTAATGAATTATGCACATACAAAGTTCAATCGCGTTTTTTGCGGCTTTTATGGAAGTTTTTGCCGAGCAGTCGGTCAAGCACATAGGCAATATACCCGAGGGCCAAAAACGCAACGGTGATACCGAGGACAATCAGCAAGACCTTATCCCACCCGTACAAATCCACATCTAAAAACGGATACGGATAGCGGCTTTTTGCACCGCCGAAGCCCGAAAACAGGCTGTCGCTTATCTCGGCGCGCAACAAAATAAATCCGAAATACAGATACGGGAGCACCAGCCACGCAATCGGGTGCAGACTTTTGTACTGCCCTTTCGGGAAAAACAGAAAATAGTCCAGCACCACCATCACGGGCACGACTGTATGAACCAAAAAATTGCCTGCGTACAGCACGGGGCTGACAGACGCGGCGTTTGCCTCCATCATCCCGTCAAGTAGTAAGTGGTACACAATCCCCGTCACGGCAATGCACATCGTGATACTGCCCTTTACAAGCGGATTTTCCTTTTTGCGCTGGGCGACCACCAACACCGCAAAATACACAAAGCACAAAATGTTGCTCAAAATGGTATAATAGCAACTGAGCATAGCGGCATTCCCGCTTTGCGACACCGCCGCATACTGCAAAAGAATGCCCGCTTCGCACAAAAACAAAAACAACAGACGGTAAATCTGTTTACAATAGGTGTTCCGAATATACATAAAGCGCCTCCGCCGTTTGGTTTTTTTCTATTGTAACACCATCTTGCAAATTCTGCAATTTTTTTGAAAAGTGTTCTTGCATATTTTTTGCGAAGCGCTATAATAGATATGGAATACGGCAGATGCCGTGATTTACATTTTTCAAGGAAAAGGTGACAAAAATGGCTGAATTAAAAGGCAGCAAAACCGAGCAAAATTTGATGACCGCTTTTGCAGGCGAGTCGCAGGCGCATACAAAATATTTGTATTACGCATCGAAGGCAAAAAAGGACGGCTATGTGCAAATCGGCGCATTGTTTGAAGAAACCGCAAAGAACGAAAAAGAGCACGCAAAAATTTGGTTTAAGCTGTTGCACGGCGGTATGCCCGCAACCACCGAGAACTTAAAGGACGCGGCGGCAGGCGAAAACTACGAGTGGACCGATATGTACGCGGGCTTTGCAAAAACCGCGCGCGAGGAAGGCTTTGACGACATTGCCGCGCTGTTTGACGGCGTTGCGGCGATTGAAAAAGAACACGAGGAACGCTACAAAAAGTTGCTCCAAAATATCGAGGGTGATTTGGTATTCTCGAAAGACGGCGACGCGGTATGGCAGTGCTCCAACTGCGGCCATATTGTGGTCGGCAAAAAAGCGCCCGAGGTTTGCCCCGTTTGCGCACATCCGCAGGCATATTTCCAAGTCCGTGCGGAAAACTATTGATAACATACTGTTGAATATACAAAAAGGAGGAAAAAACCATGGCAAAATATGTTTGCACCGTTTGCGGCTATGTCTATGAAGGCGACGAACTGCCCGAGGATTTTGAATGCCCGCTGTGCGGCGTCGGCGCCGACCAGTTTGAAAAGGTCGAAGAATAAAAAGCGCACATAAAAATCCGCCCCGTGTACCGTTGTAACAGTACACGGGGTGTATTTTTTCTGTTACTCGGAAACGGCGCGAACTTGTATTCCGCCGTAAAAAGCCAATCTTTGCTTTCAACGTCTTTTCGCATTTGAAATGCACTTTTGCATAAAAAAGCAACGTTTTTCCCTAAATTATTGAAAAATATACACAAAACAGGTTATAGTGAGTTTATAAGATATCTCGCAATATGTCCCGGTGAAATCGTTTCTCTCGAATATTCTTTTAAAAGCTACATTCAATAAGAAAGCCGTGATACCAATGTCCAATCTATAACCCGCATACTCTTAATACTGTGCAACAGCAAGAAGGAGGATTACAAAATGAGAAAAATCATATCCATTTGCTTGGCAACCGTCGTAATTATGCTTGCAGCGTCTCCATTTTCCTATGCAGCTGATTTAGGCCCGAAATATACTTTTGTGAGTGCAGACAATTCCGTTATCGAGTATTATTTAGATGAAAACGAAATGCCGTTTTATTATCAGAACGGCGAGAAAATTTATCTTCTGATTCCGATAGAATCTTGTATTATCACCGATGAAACAAAATTAGCACAACTCAATGCAGCATTAAACCAAGTGCGCGCTGAAGAAACTACTGTTATAACAAGATCTGCGCCGACTTCATATTACAGTTTGATGCAACGTGACGTATCTTTGGATTCAAACATATACAGCCAGTATATGACGATGGAAAACGGCGGGAACAAAACTGCAATATTAAAAAAGCACACGGCGCATTCCTTTATACGCGTAAAGACAGCAGATTTAGGAAAGCCTAATGCACTCTCTTCAAAGAAAGTTAACATTACGGTTCAAGCCTACTTGGAATCATTCGACCAATGGATAGAAACTACCCTAACGGGTGTGGATGCCACGGGTTCATTGGGAAAAGGAATTAACCTTACAAGCGGAGTCAATTATTGTTATGTCTATATGGATAAGTATTTAAATGCTGTTTGGTTTACATTAAATGTTTGGACATCACCTTATGAAGGGTAACGGGAGATTTTATGAAAAAGAAAAAGATTGCACTTGCGATATGCAGTATTTTACTGCAAATCATTTTGTTGTTCTTTTGGGCAATGGTTTTAATTGAAACCGTGTGCCCGATATATCGGCTAACATATACCTTGGGCGTCGTCGCGCCAAACATCGGCAGTAACATTACCGTCAGTGCTCCACAGCGTGTGGAAACCTTTTTAACCCCGTCCGCAGAAAAGGCAAACAATCAGCAATTCGCCGCGCAAAGTTGTTCGGTGCAAAGCACATTTGTTACAACCTATCATCTGCAAACTGCGCCGCAATATACGGTGCTTGAAAAAAGCCGCGATGTATTGGTATACGAGCTTTCCTCGGAAGAACAGCCGCAAAAGTGGATTGTAACCACCTATTTCGGCGCTGAAAATGCATTTGATATGTCTGTGACGGAAATCGGAGGCGAGGCAAAATGAAAAAAGTTATCCTTGCTTTGTCCGTACTTTTTGCCGTGCAAATCGTTGCACTGTGTTGTTTGGCACTGCCGCCGAAAGAGCCTGTGCAATGGGCGCAAAATGAATACGGCAGATATGAAATCGCCGATTGTCAATACGGCGAGGAAACGCTGAACACCATACGCAACACAATTTCAGACTATGAAAAAGCACAATCGGAAAAATACAAAGCAGATGAACGGCAAATCGTTTTGACTGCACCGTCAAGAATTTTGTATAACCGAAACGGCGTAACGGTTGTGGAATACTGCACCGAACGAAAAACCTATACCTCTGCCGAAGCAGGATTCTTAATGAATTACGAATTGTTTGACACCGTGCAGTTATGGATTGTTGCCGACGGGAACGGTGCGAATGTTTCGCTGAAGCCCACCGACTGTAACGCCGCCGCATTTGTAAACGAGAAAACCATCCAATTTGACGCAAGTTTACAACGCTGACCGCTGATAAAAAATCGGCAGAATAAAATAAGAAACTGCAAAAAATGAGCTCTCTGTCCGCTGAAAGCAATCGGCACAGAGAGCTTTTTCTTTGCATAAAATCAGATTATTTTTCCATTAAGGTGACCATAACGGCTTTTTGCGCGTGGAGACGGTTTTCTGCCTCGTCGAAAATTTCGTCGGCGTGGGCTTCAAACACATCGGCTGTGATTTCCTCGCCGCGGTGCGCAGGCAAACAATGCTGTACCATACAGCCGCTGTTGGCAACGGAAAGCAGTTGCTTATTGACCTGATACACGCCCTCAAACACCTTGCGGCGTTCTGCGGCTTCGTCCTCCTGCCCCATGGACGCCCAAACATCGGTGAAAATCACATCGGCGTCTGCCGCCGCTTCTTTCGGGTCGCGGCAAAGGGTAAAGTTCTGATACGGCTTTGCAAAATCCAAAACCTGACGGTCGGGGTCATAGCCCTCGGGGCACGCCACAGAAACGGTCATGCCCGTTTTTAAGCCACCCACAATCAGGGAATTTGCCATATTGTTGCCGTCGCCGATGTAGCACATTTTTAAGCCGTCCAAATGGCCCTTGTGCTCGCGAATGGTCAACAGGTCGGCAAGCACCTGACAAGGGTGGCAAAAATCCGTTAAGCCGTTGATAATCGGGATAGAGCCGTATTTTGCCAAGTTTTCCACTTCGCTTTGCGCAAAGGTTCTGATCATGATCCCGTCAAGATAGCGTGACAGCACGCGGGCGGTGTCCTCAATCGGCTCACCGCGCCCGATTTGCAGGTCGCGGTTGGAAAGAAACAGCGCCTGCCCGCCCAACTGATACATACCCGTTTCAAACGAAACGCGCGTTCTGGTGGAAGATTTTTGGAAAATCATCCCCAAGGTCTGCCCTTTTAAGCGCTTGTGGGCAATGCCGTTTTTGGTTTCGTATTTCAGTTGGTCCGCAAGGTTTAACAGTTCTTCAATCTCCTGCGGGGTGGTGGTCAGTAAACTCAGTAAATGTTTCATAATTTTCTCCTTATTCCGAGAGCACGCGCTCTAAAATTGCAAGTCCCTTGTCGATTTCTTCGTAAGTAATCGTCAGCGGCGGCAGCATGCGCAAGGCAGATTTTGCCGTTAAGATAAGCAAGCCGTTTGCACAGCATTTTTGCGCGATTTCGCCCGCTTTTTTCGTCTTTAAGTCAATCCCAATCATCAAGCCGCGGCCGCGCACGCTCTCCACATCTGTAAAGGCTTTTACCTTTTCACGGATATATTCGCCTTTCGCGGTGACCTCTGCTAAAAACGCATCGTCCAGCCGTTCCAAAACCGCCAGTGACCCCGCACAGGCAACGGGATTGCCGCCGAAGGTCGTACCGTGCGTGCCCGCCGTTAAAGTGTTGCCGAGTGCCGCGCGGCACAGGCAAGCACCCATCGGCAATCCTCCGCCGATGCCTTTTGCAATTGTCAAGATATCAGGCTTTACACCCACGGTTTCATAGGCGAACAGTTTTCCCGTTCTGCCAACGCCCGTTTGCACCTCGTCAAATATCAAAAGCACATCGTTTTCATCGCAAACCGTGCGGACAAACTCGATAAATTCCCGCGGGGTTTCCAAAACACCGCCCTCGCCTTGGATTATCTCCATCATCACGGCGCAAACCGTGCCGTCGAGCATATCTTCAAGCCCCGTGCAGTCGCCCGCTTCGGCGTAGCGGAAGCCCTCTAAAAACGGGTTGAAAAATTCGTGGTAGTGTTCCTGCCCCGTGGCGGTGATGGTCGCCATGGTTCTGCCGTGAAATGAATTTTTCAAACTGACAATATTGTACCGCCCCGCGCCGTATTTGTCAAAACTGTATTTACGGGCAAGCTTAATCGCGCACTCGTTTGCCTCCGCGCCCGAATTGCAAAACAGCACTTTCGGAAATCCCGCGCGTTCGCAAATCGCCTTTGCCGCCTTGGCAACCGTTTCGTTGTAATAGAGATTTGAGGTGTGCTGTAATTTGTCAAGTTGCGCCTTAACCGCCGCTTTCCAAGCCTCGTCATTGGCGCCTAAGGCGTTTACGCCGATACCCGCGGTAAAGTCGATATACGCCTTGCCCTCGCTGTCAAAATAGGTCGCATTTTCGCCGCGTGCAAGCGCAACGGGAAAGTGGGCGTAGGTCGGCATTAAATAGGTATCTGCGGTTTCTTTGATTTCTGTAAAATGCATCGTATGTAATCCTTCTTTATGCTGAGAACATCGTGCCGATACCGGCATCGGTGAACAATTCAATTAAAATGGAATGGGGGATTCTGCCGTCAATAATGTTGGTGCGTGTTACGCCGCGGCGTACCGCCTCGACACAGCAATCGATTTTCGGAATCATACCGCCCGAAATAATCCCCTGCGCTTTTAAGGACGGAATTTCGGACACTTTGACCTCTTGAATCAGCGTGCTTTCGTCATCCTTATCCCGCAAAAGGCCGCAAATATCGGTCATCAAAAGGAGTTTTTCCGCGTGTAAGCAAGAGGCTATCTGTGCCGCCGCTGTGTCCGCATTGATATTGTAAACCTCGCCGTTTTCGCCGCCTCCCACGGTGGAAATCACGGGGATATAGCCGCTCTCTACGGCATCGTTAATGACCTTGGTGTTGATTTTCACAATATCGCCCACAAAGCCGATGTCCTCGCCTGCGTCGTGCTTTTTCGCCTGAATCATATCGCCGTCCAGGCCGCAAAGCCCGACCGCCTGCCCGCCGTGGCAGGTTAAGAGTTGCACCAAATGCTTATTGACCTTGCCCGCAAGCACCATTTGCACAATTTCAACGGTTTCTTCGTCCGTATAGCGAAGCCCGCCCACAAAGCGGCTCTCTTTGCCGATACGCTTTAACATATCGTTGATTTCGGGGCCGCCGCCGTGCACCAATACCACATTGACGCCCACCGAGCGCAGCAGCACAATGTCGGTCATTACCGCGTCCTGCAATTCTTCGTTTATCATCGCATTGCCGCCGTATTTTATCACAACTGTTTTGCCGTTGTAGCGCTGAATGTAGGGCAACGCCTGCACAAGCACCTCACTGCGGTCTGCGTGGGAAAGTTTGGAAATGTCCATGTTGTTTCCTCCTCAGGACAAAGTTGAAGCTTATTATTTGCCCCCTCTGACGAGGGGGCTGTCGCCGTCAGGCGACTGGGGGAGAGATTGTTTTACCTCTCTGTCAATGTACTCGCATACATTATAAAAATTGTTGTCAATTTCCAAATTACAAATGCGTAAAATTTTTAGTCCGTATTTTTCTAAAATTTCTGTTCGGTTCGCATCATACTGCATTTGTTCT
>JBJEPU010000123.1:0-1908 GCA_051881395.1 Candidatus Fimenecus sp. | reverse complement strand
TGGTCGGTATGATTGGACTCAATGTCGGCAGTATGATTGTCGGCGCGTCCATCGGCATTGCCGCACTGGATTTGCAGACGATGAATGTGGTGGCAACGCTTATCGGGCTTATCACCGCGCCGACGCGCGCCATGCTGTTTGACAATACCCGCAGTAAAATGGGAAAGTTTCGCCCCTATATTTTAACGATGGGCTTCCCGACGGCGTTTTTCGGTACGTTGTTGGTTTGGTTGCCGTATGAAAATATGGCATACACCGAAAAAGCCGTTTGGCTGTTTTTGGTGTATACGGCGTTACAGTTCTTTTCGCCGTTCTATTCGGCGGCGTATGCGGGGCTTGTGCAGGTGATGTCACCGAATTCTTCGGAGCGCGCGTGGATTATTGAGATAAGCTCCGTGATTTATTCCTTTGCGCCGACGGTGGTCAATCCCGTTTTGCCGCTGATAGGTCCCCTCGACGATTTGCGCACCTACCGTATCGCATTCCCGATTTTCTGTATTCTCGGGATTTTGGTCAGTATGCTTTGTGTGTTCGGTACAAAAGAGCGTATTATCGTGCCCAAGCGCTATGTGCCGAAGGTGAGCTTCTTTGACGGCTTGAAAAAAATTGCCCGCAACAAATACTTTTGGATTATATACGGTTCTTCGTGGCTTGGGTTCCTTGCGGGCGGCTATGGCTATATTTTCCAATGGGTATTTTATTACGGTATGAACAACGCCGCGCTGTATGCTTTAATGGTTGTCATTCGCGGCGAGGCGGCAACACCGGGTATGCTGTTGGGCGCGCCGCTTGCCAACAAGCTCGGCAAAAAACGGATTTGTTTGATTTCGATGTCTGCGCAGGTGCTTTGCCTGCTTTTGATGCTCGCCGGCTATAAAAATTATATCCTGGTCTTTTTGATGATTTTCTTAAAAGATATGTTCTCGGCGCTGTCGATTATTTATCTGCCCGCGATGAAAGCGGATATGATGGATTATCAGCAGTATAAAACCGGCGACCGTTTGGAGGGCTTTATTGACCAAATCGGGCAGCAGACGGGCAATTTGCTCGGGCTTGCCACGGGGTATGCCATTCCGTTGATTTTACAGCGGTTCGGCCTTACCGATAACTATGATCAACTGTTTGACGCGAATTTCCGCAATCCGTTGGTGTACGCAATTATTCTGGCGTCTGTGGCAGGCACACTGTTGTCGCTGTTCCCGTTTTTGTTCTACGATTTGTCCGAGCAAAAACGCGCCAATATGATTAAGGTGCTGAAAATCCGCGCGCTGTTTGCCGATTACAGCCACAATGAGCTGTCCGACGAGACGCTTCGGGATACCGTCGAGGAAATCTACGAGGCGCAAGCCGTTTTGGCACAGCCTGTTGCCGAAAACGACAAAGCGGCACAGCAACAATACGAAGCGGCAAAGATGACCGTGGCGGAATTGCAGAAATTTGAAAGCGATGAATACAAAGAAAAAGTAAAAACGGCAGAACGCATTGTCGCAGACAGCGTCACGGCACTTTGTCAATTTGATGAAGAAACCCTGCACGCGGCGAAACGCCTGCCGAAACAAACCAAGGCGCAACGCGCCGCGCGCCGCGAGGCGATTGCAGACGCAAAACAGCGCAAACGCAGTGCATTGCTCATCACCAAATATTTCCCCGAGGGGATAGAAGTACCCGACGAAGCCTGCGTGGCAGAAGCGCTTGCCCTACCCGAAAATACCGCCGCCGAAAAGCGACTGAAAAAGCAGGCGGTGCGCGCGGCAGAACGCAAAATGAAGCTGTTTGAAGCCGCCGCCAAGCCCTATACCGACGCTAAGCGGTTGCTTTCCCAGCGCGACGCTTACGCGGCGTGGAGCGAAATTGAGGCGAAATACGCCGTACTGAAAACCGTTTAAAAAAGAAAAAATACATATATTG
>JBJEPU010000122.1:0-10125 GCA_051881395.1 Candidatus Fimenecus sp. | reverse complement strand
CATTGCCGAAATTGACATTGCCAAAAAAGTGCCCGAGGAATTAAACGGGATTTATAAGTACCCGTCGCAGTATACCGTGTGCGGCGAAAAACTCACCGCGCTTACAGAAGCTTGCCGCCCGCTGTGCGAAAACCAAGCCCCGACCGAAACGGCAAGGATTGTGATGCAGGAATTGCGCAAGCGCTTTACCTACCAAAGCGGCGCGACAAATATCAACACCACCGCCGAAGAAGCGCTCACCTTGGGCAAAGGCGTTTGTCAGGATTTTGCGCATATGCAAATCGCCGTCTGCCGCGCGCTTTCTGTGCCCGCGCGGTATGTGGTCGGCATACAAGAGGGGACAGGCGAAACCCACGCTTGGGTGGAAATTTACGACAACGGCATTTGGGTCGGCATTGACCCGACCAACAACAAAATGGTGAATGACCGCTATTTAACATTGAGCCACGGGCGCGATTTTGCTGACTGCGGCATCAACCGCGGTCTGTTTGTCGGCGGCGGCACGCAAACACAGACCATAGAAGCGTCGGTAAAGGTGCTGTAATTTCTCAATTCGCGTGTAGGGGGCGACGACTCGGCGCCCCGCGATATTACATCAAATTAAAAAAATACGGTAGGGCGGGGGCAAGCCCCCGCCCTACCGATAAACCAATAAACATTGCGGAAAATCCACAGGCGACCGAGGTCGACCACCCCAACAACAGAATCCCGTTACAAATACAAAAACAACCACCGCCGTAAAAGGGAATTTCCTTTTTACGGCGGTGTATTTTTATGCGCTTATAAATTTTTAGTTGATTTCGGATTTGAGCGTCTCAATAATCGAGTCTTTCTTGACTTTCGAGGTCGCATACGCCATCGAAATCCCCGTGATAAAGAATACCGCCACGATAACACCGAAATAGATGCGCCAATCGGGGTGGAAGGCGAGGGTAAAGCCATTTGTCAAGGTTTTCCACATCAGCACGCTGATAATCAGGCTCAGCGGCAACCCGTACACGAGCGCTTTCAAGCCGTAAAACAGGCTTTCAAACCGCAGCATTTTCCGAAATCCTTTCGGTGTAACGCCCACGGATTTGAGCATCGCAAATTCCTTGCGCCGCAGGTCAATCCCTGTGGAAACAGTGTTGAAAATGTTGGCAACGGAAATCAGCGTCATCAGCGTGATAAACCCGTAAATAAACACCTGCATAATCAAAATGGTTGAGGTCATCATTTCCGTTTGCGCCACCGTGTCCATCACATAACTCTTTTCATACCCCTCGTTTTCGAGCAGTTTTTGGATGGCTTCCGCCGTTTCGGCGTGGGTTTTCGTTTCAATCCCGACAATCGTTTGCGAAAAATCGAATTTTTCGCTTGCCACCGAAAGCGGCACGAACGCAGAGACCACAGACGGTTGCGATAAATCGTAGGTATACAAATCGGCGTTGCGGTAGCGTATCAGCCCTTTAACCGTCACGGTAAACGACAATGTACCGTTTCTGTCTTCGGGAATTTCCAACGCTGTGCCGACAACCGAATCCTCAAATATCGGCGCGGCGTTCACTTTGTGGTCGGCGCTGTTCATCACCAAAATCGGCAGTTCGCTGTCCGATTTTTGGTAAAAAGTATGGTAATCGAGTTGATTTTCGGTGCAAAGCGCATTAAAATCTGCGTCATCTAACACATTGATACCGAGTACATATCCGTCTTTTGTGTATTTGTCGCGGTATGCGGCTTTTAAGTGCTTGCTGTCACAGCGCACTTTGGAAAAGTATGTGTTCAGCGCACTGTAATACTTATCTACGCCGTTCATTTGCTCTAAATCGTTATAAAGCCGCGCTTTTTCCGTTTGCGGCGTTTCCACATAGAGTTGATACGGCATCTCGCCCGACATTTGGTTGACCTCTTGGAACATCGAACAGAATGTGTTGACCGACAAAAACAGGACCACCGAAAGCACCAAGGCACTTGTAATGACACGGGACTTTTTGCCGTTTCGCTTCATATTTTTATAGGCAAGCTCGCCCTCGTAGCCGAACACCTTACGAATGATTTTCGGGGATTTCAGCTTGCGGGCTTTCACCTTGACATCACTCGTCTGCCGCAGGGCGTCAATCGGTGTGGTGCGCGAGGCACGGCGGGCGGGGATATAGGCGGAAATCGCAATGGTCACAATGCTCAACACCGCAATCACGGGCAAAATCCACCACGGGAACACAAGCGTTAAGGTGTTTTCCATATTCAGACCGCTTTTTTGGAGCAACGGCTGAATGGCTTTAAAGGTGATGGCCATACCCAAAAGCCCGGCACCGAAGCCCAGTGGAATGCCGACAGCGCCCAAAACCGCACCCTCAAAATAGACGGAACGGCGCTTTTGCGCTTTTGTCGCCCCCACCGAGGCGAGCATACCGAGATACCGCGAACGCTCGGAGAGAGAAATGCTGAATGCGTTGTAAATGAGCATGACAGAGGCAATCATAATCAGCGCCAAAATAATCTCGGCAAAGCGCAGCATGACCTGCATACCTTCGTCCACATCGCGCACAATCCAGTTGTAGCGGAATAAATCTTTGTTAAATTCCAAATCTTTTGCCGAAAGACCTGCGCTTGTTACTGCGTCTGTCAAAACGGATTCCGTGGCATTGTCAAGCGTGTTTGCGGTTAAGTAAACCCCAGCACCGTCCAATTCCGCTTTGGAAAGTCCGCGCAAAATCTGCACGCCGCGCGTCGGCGGGTTTTCTTCTAAAATACCCACCACGGTAAAGGTCTTTTCGCCGGTGCTTTCAAAGGTTTCGCCGACGATGTAGTTGGTGGCGGTAATAGAAGATGTGCCGTTTTCGTCGGAAACGTACCGTTTGCCGAGGTCAATTGTTACCTTGTCGCCGATGTTCCAATGCAACCCGTTCTTTTCCAAAAGCGAACGGTAGACCATAATTTCGGTGTCGTCTTTCGGGATTGTACCGGTGTATTTTCCGGTGAGAAAGGCGGCGAAATAATCGCGATTGCCTGCGCCCATATCGCCGATACCTAAGGATACGCGCTTGTCGTTGTGTAGGTTAAAGGAATATAGATCGCCGTCCATCGCTTTGTAAGCGGCAACATATTTTAAATCCGTATTTTTTTCAAGCGTTTCTATCTGCTGTGTGGTCGCAGAGGGGAGTACGGCGTGCCATTCGCCGCCCATATACAGCAAATCGCGGGCATACACAGCCGCAAGCGAGGTAACCGAAACGCAGGTTGCCGTTAACATCGCAACGGAAATGATAATCCCGATGACGGTGATGACCGTACGTTTTTTGTTTTCTTTTAGGTGCCGCAGTGTTAATTTATTTACGATATTCATACCGACTGCACCTCGTCGCGGACAATTTTGCCGTCCTCTATCGCCAAAACGCGGTCAGCGGAAAGCGCGATGTTCTCATCGTGCGTAATCACAATCACCGTTTGCTTGTATTCGCGGTTGAAACGGCGTAAAAGTGCCATAATTTCGCGACTGTTTTCGCTGTCCAAGTTGCCGGTCGGCTCGTCCGCAAGCACAAGCGCGGGATTGTTCACAAGCGCCCTGCCGATAGAAACGCGCTGTTGCTGGCCGCCCGAAAGTTGATTGGGCAGGTGATACAAACGGTTTTCAAGCCCCAACACCGAAACCAAGTTTTCAATGTGCTTGCGGTCGGGCTTTCTGCCGTCAAGCAGCAGGGGAAGGGTGAGGTTTTCCTCTACGGTTAAAATCGGAATTAAGTTGTAAAACTGATAAATCAAGCCGATTTGGCGGCGGCGGAAAATGGCGAGCGCCGTTTCGTCTAATTTGCCGATGTCCGTGCCACCGATGTTGACACAGCCCGAGGTCGGCGTGTCCACCCCGCCCAAAATGTGTAAAAGTGTGGATTTTCCCGAGCCGGACGGCCCTACAATCGCCAAAAACTGCCCTTGCGGAACGGTAAACGAAACATCATCGAGCGCGTGCACCTGCGTGTCGCCTTTGCCGTATGTTTTTGAGAGATGTTCTACCTTTACAATGTCCATAGTGTTCTCCTTTCTGTCGGTGAGGACGGCGTATCACAATCGTCGTATGCGCCGTTTGTCTCTCACGATGGTCTGTATTGTAAACCCGCAATCTTACAACTCGGTGAATTTTTCCTTACAGTTTTGTCATATTCTTTTTTGCACAAAATACCCGCAGGGAACGACCTTCGTGTCATTCCGTAAAACATATCAATTATATGGCGGTGGTCAATTCTTGCCGTGCATACTTCGTGTATTTTCCCACCCCATCAAAAAAGCGCCCCGACCGAAAAGTCGGAACGCTTCTTTTGTTTTTGTAATCCCCGCCCGACCGCACACGGCAAATAATAACCTGCAAATAAGCAGGTGGGTGTCTTTCCTCGGGTTTAGTGCTCCCAACGTCCGCAAAACTGCGGGAGGTCTGCACACCGCCTCGGAATTCCGACTCCCTAAAAAAACGTGTTGGGTTAATATTGTACCGTGCGTTTGTCGCATCGGGCAGGTTGATTTTAGGTTGTGCAAAATTCCACAAAAAATGCGTTATTCTTCGTCCTCGGCAATGTCAAATAAATCCGAAAGACGTTCTTCAAAAATACTGCCGATTTCGTTGAATTCGTCCTCGTCCTCAATCGGCTCTAAATAGGTTTCGCCGTCTTCTTCGCTGACCTTTAAAATAATCAACTCGCCGTCGTCCTCTAAAATTTCCTCTGCCTCATCATACACAGGCAACAGCGCCACATAGCGCGCGTCGTCGGTTTCAATGCGGTCTAATTCCTCAAAAATATGCTCCACGCCGTCCTCATCGACCACACTGACAATGTCGGGATTATAATTTTCGTCCATAGTGTTCTCCTTTATGTGTTCTGTACTCATTTTACCCCGAATTTGCCAAACAGTCAACTGTAAAAAACTGCTTGCAGGGAAAAACGCTTTCTTTTTTGGTCACCTTCCACAAGTCCGTCTATTTATATATAAATTTTACAAAAATCAAGAAAAAACTATTGACATTTCACAAATGTGTGCTATACTGTAAGTGAACAAAGGGAGAAACCCTGAAGAGGCGGAGGACCTCGGTTCTGAAAAGCCCTTTGTTACATTGCGAAAGTGAGTTGGGAGGCGAATCCAATGTACTGTTTAGAAGAACCGCAGCATTCGGTTCGCTGTGCTTTGCGGTAAATTCGACGGGCAGAAAGTGATTACCCCGTATACCGTAAGAAACAAATTGTTTGAAATGTTCCAAAAAGGGTACGAGAAAGACAGAAACAAAAACGATTTTCGTTTCCCGTTGCCGCAAAGAACAGCAAGATAGATTTTTATATCAAAAACAAATTTGTATGTAACCCGTTGACAATTCAATATGAAAAAGCGCGCGCCGCAGAAGAAATTCTGCGGCGTGTTTTCTGTGTTGTTTTATTTATTTTTCAGTGCTTCGCACCATTCCTTTTCCCGAAAGCCTGTTAAGACAGCATTTTTCGTAATCAGCAGGGGACGCTTCACAAGCATACCGTCCGTTGCAAGCAGTCGGAGCTGTTCTTCCTCGGTCATTGCGGGCAGTTTGTCTTTTAACTGCATCGACTTATACAAAAGCCCGCTGGTATTAAAAAACTTTTTAAGCGGCAAACCGCTTTGTCTATGCCAAGCCTGCAATTCGTCAAAAGTTGGATTTTCCGTTTTGATATTGCGCGCCTCGAACACAAATCCGTTGTCTGAAAGCCATTTTTTTGCCTTTTGGCAGGTCGTGCATTTGGGGTATTCTATAAACAGCATTGCCTTTTTCCTTTCCGCCGAAATTTTACAGCTTTTCCACTTTGAGCATATTGGTCGTGCCCGAAATACCCAAAGGAATTCCCGCGGTAATCACAACCACATCGCCCGCCGTGACCAACCCGTTTTTGCGGGCAACCTCCACCGCGTGTGAGAATAACGCATCGGTGTTTTTCTTTTCGTCGCATAAAAGCGGCACAACGCCCCAAGACAAATTCATCTGTCGGCAAACGGTTTCGTCCGTGGTGCACCCGATAATCATACATTGCGGGCGGTGTTTGGAAATCATACGTGCGGTCGAGCCGCTTTTGGTGACAGTAATAATCGCCTTTGCGCCGAGATCGTGCGCCGTGGTGACCGTCGCGTGCGAAATCGCGTCGGTAATGCGGCGGTTGGCTTCTGTCGCGGCATTGTTAAAATGTGTTACATAGTCAATCTGCCCTTCGGTGGTTTCGGCAATGCGTGACATCGTTTCCACCGCCTCCACAGGGTGTGCGCCCGCCGCCGTTTCGCCCGACAGCATAATTGCCGAAGTGCCGTCGTAAATCGCGTTGGCGACATCGGTGATTTCCGCACGCGTGGGGCGGGGATTGGTAATCATCGATTCGAGCATTTGCGTTGCCGTAATGACCTGCTTGCCGGCGCGGTATGCGCGCTGAATAATCTTTTTCTGAATGGAGGGTATCATTTCAAACGGAATTTCCACACCCATATCGCCGCGTGCAACCATCACGCCGTCCGCCTCCCCAATGATTTCATCAATGTTGCGCACGCCGTCCATATTTTCAATTTTGGCAATAATGCGCACATTGCGCCACCCGAGGGCATTGGTGAATTTGCGCAGATACGCGACATCCGCCGCCGTGCGCACAAATGAAGCGGCAATGTAATCAAAGCCCAGCTTCGCGCCGAATTCCAAGTCGGACATATCCCGTTCGGAAAGGTAGGGCATGGAAAGCTCCACGCCGGGCACATTCACACCCTTGCGGTCGGAAAGCACGCCGCCGTCTTGCACAGTACAGACAATATCGGTGTCACTGATTTTTTTCACCGTCATGGAAACAAGCCCATCGTTGATGAGAATTTGCGTGCCGACCGTGACGTCGTGCGGCAGTTCGCCAAACGAAACGGAAGCAATTTTGTTGTCGCAAGGTACATCGCGGGTAGTCAGGGTGTATTCGTCACCCGAAGCAATTTCCACCGGCTTGTGGTCTTTGAAAATGCCCAAACGAATTTCGGGCCCTTTGGTATCGAGCATCGTGGCAACCGGCAAGCCCAATTTCTTACGGGCGGCAACAACTTCCTGAAAACGGGTTTCGTGGATTTGGTAATCCCCGTGTGAGAAGTTAAAACGCGCCACATTCATCCCTGCGCGCATCATATTTTCTAAAATTTCGGGCTTGTCCGTAGACGGCCCTACCGTACAAATAATTTTCGTTTTCCGCATTGAAATCACCTTTCGCAAAATACGAGGAAACAGAAGTTCCAAATTTTCCTCAAATACATCATATTCTTAATTTTGTCAAATGTCAAGAGATTTTCCGACCTTTTCTGCTTTACCATAGTATGCCGAAAGGGAATATAAAAAATCCCTGCCGTAATGCAAGTGTATGCACACGGCAGAGATTCTATGTTTTTGTGTTTTACAGCGAAAAACGGTAATCAGTTGTTGATGAATTTATCTTTTTCATCGTTCCAGCTATACAGCTTTCTGACTTCTTCGCCGACCTTTTCCGACGGATGTTCAGCGGCCAATTTGCGCATGGCCTTGAAGTGTACCTGACGGCCTGCGGGGGACATATCCAACAGGAATTCTTTGGCGAAGGTGCCGTCCTGAATATCGGAAAGGATTTTTTTCATTGTCTTTTTGGTTTCGTCCGTAATCAACTTCGGACCGGTGACATAATCGCCGTATTCCGCAGTGTTGGAAATGGAGTAACGCATACCTGCAAAGCCGCTTTGATAAATCAAATCGACAATCAGCTTCATTTCGTGAATGCACTCGAAGTATGCGTTGCGCGGGTCATAGCCTGCTTCGCAAAGGGTTTCAAAGCCCGCCTGCATCAGCGCGCAAACGCCGCCGCAAAGCACAGCCTGCTCACCGAACAGGTCGGTTTCGGTCTCGGTGCGGAAGGTTGTTTCCAAAACGCCCGCTCTTGCGCCGCCGATGGCAAGCGCATATGCCAATGCCATATCGAGCGCTCTGCCGGTTGCGTCCTGGTGTACGGCGACCAAGCAGGGAACACCCTTGCCCGCCTGATATTCCGAACGGACGGTGTGACCGGGGCCTTTCGGTGCAACCATGGTTACATCGACATCTTTCGGCGGGGTAATGCAGCCGAAGTGAATGTTGAAGCCGTGCGCGAACATCAGCATATTGCCCGCTTCCAGGTTCGGCTCAATGTCTTTCTTATACATATCTGCCTGCAACTCATCGTTGATGAGAATCATAATAATGTCGGCTTTTTTTGCCGCCTCTGCCGCGGTGTAAACCTCAAAGCCCTGTTTTTCTGCCTTTGTCCAGGACTTACTGCCCTCGTAAAGACCGATAATCACATTGCAACCCGACTCTTTCGCGTTGAGCGCGTGTGCGTGCCCTTGGCTGCCGTAACCGATAACGGCGATGGTTTTGCCGTCGAGCAGGGAAAGGTTGCAGTCCTCTTGATAAAACATTCTTGCTTCTGCCATATGTAGATGCCTCCAAAAAAATAATATTTTATGTTGTGTGACAACTTCTTCTTGTTGTCATACAACTATTATACCCTATTTCTTCCGGTTGTCAACACTTTTTTACTGTTTTTCCAAAGAAATCTGTTCGTTGAGCACCGCGTGGTGCAAATGCACGGTGATTGCGCTTTTTAGGCCTTGTGCGTCGCGCTTTTCCAAAAAGTGCATAATCAAAATGTGGTCTTTGTATGCGTCCTCGGCAACTATGTCCAAATTGTAGTTGAGCTCAAAGGTTTGTTCAATCGTCTGCGTCAGCATCGGCATAAACTGTCCCAAAAATTCGTTGTGCGATGCCTTAATAAGCGCGCCGTGAAACGCGCTTTCCGAAGCGATACGCTTTTTGCTTTGCGGATTTTGGAGGATTTGGTTTTGACATTCCTCACCGAGTTTTAAAATCTCCGTAATTTCGCTGTCCGTCGCGCGCTTGCAGGCGAGAGCGGCCGCCTCCGGCTCAAAAATCAACCGTGCTTCGTACAAATCCCGTAAGGTGACCTTCATTTCGGAAAGATTTTGCAAGGCAATGCCGCTTTTGGCATATTGGTCGATTTGCGCGGCAACAAATGTCCCGCGTCCGCGCCGCACCTCTAAAATTCCTTCATAGGTGAGCAACCGAATGGCCTCGCGTACCGTCGTACGGCTGACGCCGAGGTCGCGCGCCAACTCGTTTTCATTCGGCAGTTTTTCTCCGAATCCGTAAATACGCTGTTCGGTAATCATTTTTTGTAGGGCTTCTGCGGTCTTTTGTGACAGTGTTTTCTTCTGCATAGGTATGCTCATTCGCTTTCTCGGAACAATATTTACATTACTATACAATAACTTTCCGAAAAAAGCAAAACAAATTTTATAAGCACGCCTTTCGCACCACCCGTTTTCCGTTTGCGTACAATAATAAAAAACAGGTGTGGTTTTTGTGAAAAACAGACAGCCCAAACGCAAAGTCCGTACCGAATGGAAACTGCTGTTGATGACAGCGGCGCTCGCCGTGGTTGGTGCGATTTTGCTTTCCTATATGCGTCCCGTGATTTTGGCATATGCCCAAACCGTTGCCAAACGAATGCTTTTGTCCGCCGCCAACGAAGCGGTGGTCAATGTCCTGCGGGAGACAAATACGGATTATGACGATTTGGTGCGCCTTTCCACCGACGCGGACAACCGCATTACGGGGTTGCAAATTGACGCGCTCGCCATCAATTTGCTGAAAAGTCAAATTTCTTTGGAGATTGAACGCATTGCCGCCGCGGAGGATACCTTTTATACTTATATTCCCATTGGCTCCTTTTTGGGTAGTGAATATACGGCAGGGCGCGGGCCGAAAATACGGTTTTCCATGCAGGTTACCTCCAACAGCGCCGTGGAGTTTCAGTCGGAGTTTAAAGATGCGGGCTTGAACCAAGTCGTGCACCGCATTTATTTGTATATCACCGTAACGGGGCGGCTGGTGTTGGCGGGTGCAAAGGATACCTTTTCGGTGGAAACCTCTGCACTGCTTGCGGAAACGGTCATTGTAGGGCTGACGCCCGACGCATTCACCGAGGTCAACGAGGGCGTAAACAGTGACATCGCGGATAAAATCAGCAACTACGGCGCAGAAGCCGTGCCGTAAATCGGCAAAACGGGCAATACTTTTGAAAACGGATTGATTTCCGCGGG
>JBJEPU010000121.1:0-10126 GCA_051881395.1 Candidatus Fimenecus sp. | reverse complement strand
TTCCCTGCGGAGCATGGATACCGCCATTTTTTCAATATCCAGCGCCACGGCGGGGGCGGTTGTCAGCCCAGGGGACTGAATACCGGCGCAGTGAATGAGATTAAGCGTCTTTCTGCCGTATTCAATAATGAAATCCTCCTCAAAGGTCGGCGCGCGCACCCCCGTGAAATAGGTGATGATGTCGCGCTCGGAAAGGCTCGGCATGGTCCGTTTTTGTTTGGCAAAAACCGTTTCAATGCTTTCGCGGTGTGTTTCCGTATTTTCTTTTTCATAGGTTTCCACTGCGTCGGGACCAATGAGCAGATTGTCGTGTACCGTATGTAAAATACCGCCGCCTTTGGAGTGCGTTTTACTGCGCGTCAACTCCTTAATGGAGGCAATGGAGTGCATAAATGCGCCCGCTTTTTTGTCTAAAATCGAATTCGTGCCGCGCCGCGGGTGAATGGAGAAAAAGCGGTCGCCTGCCATGGCGGCAACATCTTCCGCAAATACGCCCGCCGCGTTTATAACCAGCGCCGGGTACAGCGTGCCGCGGTTGGTGGTCACACTTTTAATTTCGCCGTTCTGTACTTCCATACCGAGCACGGCGGTGTTCAACGCAACGCGCGCACCGTTTTGCACGGCATTTTCCGCGTAGGCAATGGTTAAACCGTACGGGCAAACACAGCCCGAGGAGGGGTTGGAAATGGCAAACCTGAATTCCTCTGCAAAATTCGGCTCGCGGCGCTTCAATTCCGCACCCGAAATGAGCTCTGTGTCCGAAATCCCGTCGCGTTTTCTGCGTATCATACAGTATATCGCCACAAGCGGCTTTAAATAGGATTTGTTAAAGCAAACATATTGCCCCACACGGCGAAAGGGGACATCTAACTCTTTGCAAACGGTTTCATACATTTCGTTGCCTTTGCGGATATAGTAGTGCTTTTTGGAGCCTTTCGAGAGGTCAATGCCCGGGTGTACCTCGCCGTCGTTTCTGCCCGAGGCTTGCAACGCCAAATCCGCCTCTTTTTCCACAAGCAGAATGTCTAACTTCCATTTCGCCAGTTCGCGCGCAATCGTCACGCCCGAAATCCCGCCGCCGATAATCAGCACATCGGGTTTGTCGCCGTCAAGAGCGCTGTCGCGCAGTTTCGGTACGCGCATTTCCTGTGCCTTGACCTCGTCGCAAATAATGTCATTGACCACATGCACGGTGCTGTATTTTTCCGCCGCCAGTGCGCAGGCTTCCACTACCTCGTTCCAAGCGGCAAGATGCCCCGAAAGCAC
The DNA here is from genome assembly GCA_051881395.1 of Candidatus Fimenecus sp. Taxonomy (GTDB): domain Bacteria; phylum Bacillota; class Clostridia; order Oscillospirales; family Acutalibacteraceae; genus Fimenecus. The sequence goes on along the minus strand of JBJEPU010000121.1, from coordinate 8,860 downwards.
CACACAGCCGTCCTTTTCGGTGGCATTCACCGTACCGCCGAACCGTTTTGTAAGTCGCTTGTTGATTTTTTCGAGTTTCACCGATACTCGCCCTCTCTTTCAAAGTCGGCTAAACGACCGACTTATTACAGGAAAAATCATACACCATTCCTCTTGTTTTGTCAATACTGTATAAAAAAATCGGACAAGCAGTTAAAAAACTGTCCAATTTATTGTGCGTTTTTCTAAAAACCGTAAAAAAACAGGTAGACAAACCATCGGGTTTCGTGCTACAATTTTTTGGTATTACAAGATAAGGAGCACTCTATGGCGGCACCCCGAAAAGAAAACATCAAAGAAATGATTATGGACGCAACCTGTACTTTACTCGAAACGCGCGCGCTTGCGGATATTTCGCTTGCGGACATCGCCGCGGCGGCGGGGATTTCCAAAGGTACATTGTATTATCACTATAAAACCAAAGGCGAAATATTTTTCGACATTACCGACCGCTATCTTGCTGAGCAATGGGAAGATTTTATCCGCTGGACGGAGAATAAAGAAAAGGATACTTCGTTAAACCGTTTGGTCAAATATGTTGTGGAGCGCAATATCGCGTCTGCGGGGCTGCGTATGCATTTGCTGTCCGAGGCACAGCTCGGTGACGAGGTTCTGCGGGAAAAACTCATCAAACTTTATGCGGACTTTCAGTCGCTCATCAGTCAAAAAATCGCCGAACGCACTGACTTGCCGGCGGATTTTCTAACTTGGCTTATTCTGCTTGTTTCCGACGGTATTATCGTGCAGGAGGCCATCGGCAACGAAAACTTTGACCGCGATGCGTTTATCGCGCAGGGCGCAAAGCTTTTGGAAGGGTATAGTATATAGTGGACCGCAACCGCACATGAAAAAGAGAAAAAGATACTTTCAAGGCAAAACCCTGAAAGTATCTTTTTAGTTGCCGTTCAGTTGGTCAGTAAAGCGCGGCATAATGATGTTTTTTGTGGTTTTGAAGGTGAAATATCCCTCTTTGGCGGTCATGCCGATATTATCGTCTTTGCCGTCGGTTCGGCAAATGGTTTTGGTGTCTGCCGAAATGACATAGACATATTGCAAAGTATCGGCACTGCGTATGATTTTTCCGTCCGCTGTTTTTGCACCGTTAAACTGCCAAACGCAGTTGCTGTCGTCCGCAGGCTCTTTATAGATGGCAACTAACAAGTCGGTGTCCACTTGATATTGCGCATGAACGGCTTGAATAAACTTGTTGTTTGCTGAATCCGTAAATTGCATAGTCCCGTTGGAGGGCGGCAAGGTCAGTTCTTCGGTTGTCGTTTCCCGTTTTGTATCGATTAGGTTGTCGGTATTGTCAAGCCTTTCGGGCTCTTCTGCGACGGAAGAATCGGTTTGCGAGGGCGCCGGTGTTTGCGTCGTCGGCTCGCTTTGCACTGTCGTCGGCGTTTGCTCGGTGTCAAGCGTTGTGTTGTTGCTTATATCGGACGCATCCTTGCCGCACGAGACTGCAAGAAACAATAAAAGCATAGATAAACACAGAATGATTGCTCGTTTCATAAGGGGAAGAAAGGCATCCGCCGAAGCGTGATGCCCTTTTCCTTTCCATTAGAAAATAATGCTGAGAATTGTATCCACAATTCCGAAAATAGCGCCGAACGGGTCAGAGAGGAACTCTCCGATTAATTCGATGACTGTTCCACCGATAGATGAAACGATGTCAATAATGATTCCGAAAATGTCCATACAAGTTACCTCCTTAAAAAACTTTTGTTCCTTGCAATTTTTATTATAAGGGTGTAAAATTCAAAATACAACCATCAATATCGCAACAAGTGTTGGAATAATAGAGAGGAATGTAGGTATGAACACAAAAAACAATAAACGGTTTTACGATACGGAAATCCGTATGAATGTGACTTTGCTTGCATTGATGCAGAAATACCCGTTTGAAAAAATCACCGTCCGTATGATTTGTCAAGAGACCAACATCAACCGCTCCACTTTTTATGCGCATTATATGGATTTGTATGATATGCTGGACAAAATGTCCGTGCGTCTGCTTGAAATGCTGTATGCGGAAATTGACGGTATGGAACGGCGGGGAAATATGGGACGGGCTGTGATGACGCTGTTTTTGTCGCATATAGAACAGCATAAATATTTTTACTCTGTCTTTTTCCATTCCAGAAAGGAACTGCCGCTTGCCAAGGCTTACGATGACTTTTGGGAGAATGTCGTTTTACCTTACGGCAAAAAAGCAGGGGTGACCGAAATCGAAGCGTATTACTATTTCCTTTGTATGAAAGCCGCCTTTAATGCAATTTTGGTACATTGGGTGGAACGCGACTGCGCAGAGGACAAACAAAAAATTACGGATATGATGATGGAATATATTTCGCAATTCCTGAAAAAACAGGCGCAATAAGTGCAAAACTTCCGCTGTCGGTTGTATTCTTTACAACGATTTTACAAGAATAGACTTTTTGACTTTACACATCCTGTTTATGATGAAACTATCGGAGGATTGTGTTCCGAACTTTCATAAACAAGGAGTAAAAGGATGAAAAAAAGCGTATTCGGTATAGTCATTTCTTTATCACTGGCGGTAGCCTTGCTGTTTGCCGCGTGCGGGCAAAACGGGAAAACAGATGCAACCGGAGAAAATGCCCAAAATGCGGCAGTCACCGGCACGGTTGCGACGGACGGCTCGACCTCTATGCAAAAGGTCATCGGTGCACTCGGCGAAGCCTTTATGGCGGAAAACAGCGGCGTAACCTTTACCTACAATCCTACGGGTTCGGGTACGGGCATTACCGCCGTGAAAGAGGGCAGATGCGACATCGGGCTTTCGAGCCGCGCCTTAAAGGACGCAGAAAAGGCGGAGGGACTTCAAGAAACGGTTTTGGCGCTGGACGGTATCGCCGTGATTGTGCATCCGCAAAATCCCGTGTCCGACCTGACGGTTGAGCAAATTGCAAAAATCTATACGGGCGAAATCACCAATTGGAAAGAGGTCGGCGGCATTGATGCCGAAATCGTGTTAATCGGCAGAGAAGCCGGCAGCGGCACGAGAGATGGCTTTGAGTCTATCACAGATACAAAGGATGCGTGCAAATATCGGCAGGAACTGACATCCACAGGCGATGTGATTACCACCGTCAGCGGGAATACCGCGGCAATCGGGTATGCGTCCTTAGCGTCGGTTAAGGACTCTGTAAAAGCCCTTTCCGTCAACGGCGTTGCGCCGAGCGAAGCCACCGTAAAGGACGGCACCTATTCAATTCAGCGCCCGTTTGTCTTGGTGACAAGAACCGACGAAGCACTGTCTCCGGCGGCGCAGGCGTTCTTTGATTATGCAACTTCACAAGACGCTTCGGCGTTGATTTCGGCACAGGGTGCCGTGCCGATGCACTGAATAAGATAAAACGCGGCGGAAGATTTTCTTCCGCCTTTTCGCGTTGGAGAACGGATATGAAAAGCAAACAAAAGATATTGGAAACCGTCATTCACGGCATCTTTTTGGTGTTGGGACTGGTTACGGTTGCGGCGGTATTGCTGATTACAGTCTATTTAATTGTTGCGGGGATTCCCGCCATCCGTGAAATCGGTTTGATACAATTTCTGTTCGGCAAGGAATGGAAATCCACGGCAAGCGAACCGCAGTTCGGGATTTTGCCGTTTATTTTAACGAGCGTGTACGGTACGGCGGGCGCTATCCTGCTGGGTACGCCCATCGGCTTTTTGACAGCCGTGTATTTGGCGAAGCTTGCGCCGAAAAAGGTGCGGGAGTTGGTCGGCAGTGCGGTCAGCTTGCTTGCGGGTATTCCGTCCGTGGTGTACGGCTTGGTGGGTATGATTGTACTTGTGCCCGTTATTGGGAAACTGTTTCGCGTACCGGACGGTGCGAGCCTGCTTGCCGCAATTATCGTGTTGGCGATTATGGTATTGCCGTCGATTATCAAGGTGTCGATGAATGCGTTGGAGGCGGTGCCGCCCGAATATGAGGAGGCATCCTTAGCCCTCGGTGCAACGCCCATTGAAACCTATTTTAAGGTGTCTGTTCCCGCGGCAAAAAGCGGCATTACCGCCGCCGTGGTGTTGGGCGTGGGGCGCGCTATCGGCGAGGCAATGGCGGTGATGATGGTTTCGGGCAATGTGCCGAATATGCCGTCGCTGTTTCAAAGCGTGCGCTTTCTCACCACAGCGGTTGCAAGTGAAATGTCCTACGCTTCCGGCTTACAGCGGCAGGCGCTTTTTTCGATTGCGCTGGTACTGTTTCTGTTTATCATGCTGATTAACGCCACGCTGAATTTCTTTTTAAAACGAAAGCAGGAAAAATAATTGAAGAATAAAACCATTTCAAAATCCCGCAAAGCATACGGTATTTTTATGCGAATTTTGATGTACTCGGCGGTGTGTATCACTTGTGCGCTGGTGCTGTTTCTCATTGTGTATGTGCTGTGGAAAGGCTTGCCGCATATCACTTGGGAGCTGTTGTCCTCCAAGCCGAGTTATCTGACGGGGAATATCGGCATTTTGCCGGATATTTTAAATACCTTGTATATCATTCTTGCCACGGTGGCAGTCGTTTTGCCGCTCGGTGTCGGCGCGGCGGTGTATTTGACCGAATACGCCAAGCATAAACGCTTGGTGGCGCTTATCGAGTATGCCGCCGAAACGCTTTCCGGCATTCCGTCTATCATTTACGGGCTTGTTGGTATGCTGTTTTTCTGTCAGTTTTTAAATTTTAAAACCTCTTTGCTTGCGGGCGCACTGACGCTGGTGATTATGAATTTGCCGACGGTGATGCGTACCACGCAGGAAAGCCTGAAAACCGTGCCGCAAAGCTATCGCGAGGGCGCGTTCGGCTTGGGTGCGGGCAAGTGGCGCGTCATTCACACGGTGGTTTTGCCGGGCTGTATAGACGGTATTGTGACGGGCTTAATTCTTTCTGTCGGCAGAATTCTCGGCGAGTCCGCCGCGTTGTTGTTTACCGCAGGCTTTGCCCATACGCTTAACGGATTGTTTACGGGTTTAAAAAGCGCGGGCGCCACGCTGACGGTCGCGCTGTATGTGTACGCCAAAGAAGAGGGCGAATTTGAGGTGGCCTTTGCGATTGCGGCAATTCTAATGCTGATGACCCTTTGCATTAACTTGTTGGCAGATACCATCGGAAAACTGTTTAAAAAGAGGAGAAATGTATGAGCAGTATCATTACGGTTTCGGATTTGTGCCTGTGGTACGGCAATACCCAGGCACTGAAAAATATCAATATGGAAATCGAGCAAAATACCATCACCGCGCTGATAGGTCCTTCCGGTTGCGGCAAATCCACCTTTTTAAAAACGCTCAACCGTATGAACGATTTGGTGCCGGGTGTGAAAATCAGTGGCAAAATTGAATATGCAGGTACAGATATTTACGACCGTGCAGTCGATGTCAATATGTTGCGCCGCGACATCGGCATGGTGTTTCAAAAGCCCAATCCGTTTCCGATGAGCATTTATGACAATATTGCGTACGGCCCGCGCACGCACGGCATCAAAAATAAAGCGAAGCTCGACGATATTGTGGAGCGTTCCTTAAAAGGCGCGGCAATTTGGGACGAGGTCAAGGATAGATTAAAAAAATCCGCCTTGGGGCTTTCGGGCGGGCAACAACAGCGGCTGTGTATTGCGCGCGCGCTGGCGGTAGAGCCGAAGGTGCTGTTAATGGATGAGCCGACCAGCGCCTTAGACCCGATTTCCACCTCGAAAATCGAAGACCTTGCAGGCGAGCTGAAAAAAAGGTATACTATTATCATCGTCACGCACAATATGCAGCAAGCAGTGCGTATTTCCGACAATACCGCTTTCTTTTTGCTTGGGGATTTGATTGAATACGGCAACACGGAAAAGTTGTTTGCAAATCCGAAAGAACAGCGGACGGAAGACTATATCACGGGGAGGTTTGGCTGATGCGAAATCATTTTGACGAACAGCTTGAACTGTTGAACAGCGAATTGATTGAAATGGGCGCGCTTTGCGAAAAGGTGATTGCCCTTTCTGCCGCGGCGCTGACGGCAGGTGACGCGCAAAGTGCGCGGCAGGTTGCGCCGCTCGACCGCAAAATCGACCAAATGGAACGCAGTATTGAAGCGATATGTTTAAAAATGCTGTTACAGCAACAGCCCGTGGCACGCGATTTGCGGCAGATTTCGGCGGCGCTGAAAATGATAACCGATATGGAGCGTATCGGTGACCAGGCGGAGGATATTGCCGAAATTATTCCTTTTTTAAACGGGCGAACGGGCGCGGAATGTAGGGATATTGACCGTATGGCAAAGGCGACCATTCAAATGGTGACGGACAGCATTGATGCCTATGTGCGAAAAGATACGGCGCTTGCGCAAACCGTATTGCAAAGCGACGATTTTGTAGATGATTGCTTTCAAAAAATCAAACAGTCACTCATTCGTATGATTGCGGAAAATACCGCCGACGGCGAATATGCGCTGGACCTTTTGATGATAGCCAAATATTTTGAGCGCATCGGCGACCATGCCACCAACATTGCGGAATGGGTGCAGTTTTCCGTTACGGGCGTGCACAAAGGAGAAACAGAACTATGATTTGGTGTGTTGACGACGATGATGCCATTCGGGATATTGAGGTATACACCTTACAATCCACAGGCTTTGAAGCGCGCGGATTTTCCGACGGTGCGTCTATGTTTGCGGCTTTGCAAACGGAAAAACCGCAGTTGATTATCATGGATATTATGCTCCCGGGGGAGGATGGCGTGGCGTTGCTGAAAAAACTGCGTGCCGCGCCCGCCACGAAAAAAATCCCCGTGATTATGGCGACTGCCAAGGGGATGGAATACGATAAAATCCAAAGCCTCGATTTGGGCGCAGACGATTACCTCGTCAAACCCTTCGGCGTGATGGAAATGGTTTCCCGTGTGAAGGCGGTATTGCGCCGTTGCACGCCGGAGCAAAGCGAGACGCTGTCCGTTTTGGGCTTAACCGTAAACACAACGGCACGCACAGTCACGGCGGACGGCGAAAAGATACAACTGACCTATAAGGAATTTGAAATTCTGCGGCTGTTGATGTCGCATATCGGGACAGTGTTCACCCGTGAACAACTGCTCTCCGAGGTGTGGGGAACGGATTATTACGGCGAGACGCGCACAGTGGATATGCATATTAAAACATTGCGGCAAAAGCTCTTGAAATACGGCGCGCTGATTCAAACGGTTATCCATGTCGGCTACCGTATGGAGGCGAGTCTATGACCAAAAAACTGTTTCGCTCCGTGTTGCTTGCCGTTTCGGTGGTTTTGACCGTTTGTTTCTTTATCATAACCGGTACCTTATGGGGCTATTTTACCGATACCCAAAAAGAACAGTTGGAGACACAACTCTCCTATGCCGCCGCCGGTGTGGAAACGCAGGGCGTATCCTTTTTGCAGGCTGTTAAAAACGATACATACCGCCTGACGCTGATTTCTGCGGACGGCACGGTGATTGCAGATACCGAAGCCGATGCCGCCGCCATGGAAAATCATGCGGACCGTGCGGAGTTTATCGAAGCACGGCAAAACGGTAGGGGCGCATCTTCGCGCTATTCCGAAACCCGTACCGAAAAAACGGAATACCTTGCCGTCCGCCTTTCCGACGGTACGGTATTGCGGATTTCCGTAAGCCGTGCCACCTTTTTCAGCCTGTTTTTAAAATTGCTTTTGCCGCTGGCATTGGTGTTTTTGTTGGCAACCGCGGTATGCGCTTTTCTTGCAAATCGGCTTTCTAAAAGCATTGTCAAGCCTTTTAACGAGATTTCGTTTGACGCGCCGTTAGACAGCGATACCTATGAAGAATTAGCCCCGATGCTCAAACATATGGACGCGCAAAATAAACGCATTCGCCGACAGCTTGAAGACCTGCAAAAAATGCAAAACGAATTTGATACGATTACCGCCAATATGCGCGAAGGCTTGGTGCTTTTAAACGGCAAAGGGACGGTTGTGCATATCAATGCCGCCGCAAAAGCGCTGTTTTCGCTGTCGGAGTCGTGTGTCGGCAAGGATTTTCTGACTGTGGACCGCAGTGTGGAAGCCACGCAGTGCGTACGCACGGCACTTGCGGGCGACAGCGCGGAATGTACCTTGCAAAAAAACGGCAGAGATTATCTTTTGCATTGTTCGGGTATTTCGGAAAACGGTGCGCCTGTCGGCGCGGCGTTGTTGTTGATTGATGTGACGGAAAAACTGCGTGCCGAACAAAATCGCCGCGAGTTTACCGCCAATGTTTCCCACGAATTGAAATCCCCGTTGCAATCCATTGTCGGCAGTGCGGAACTGATTGAAACAGGGCTTGTGAAACCAGAGGATTTGCCGCGGTTTGTCGGGCATATCAAAACCGACGCACAGCGGCTTGTTACGCTGATTAACGATATTCTCCGCCTTTCCAGGCTCGATGAAAATACCGAATTGGCAAAGGAACCCGTTGATGTGTACGTGCTCGCGCTTTCGGTGGCGGAGGCGCTTGCACCCGCGGCGGCAAAGCGACATATTCAAATCACCGTGCACGGCGAACGGGCAGAAATCGTAAGCGTGCGGCAGTTGGTGTATGAAATTCTCTATAACCTTTGCGACAATGCGGTGAAATACAATCAAGACGGCGGCAAGGTAACAGTTACGGTCTGCGCCGAGCTGGAAAAAGTTCGTCTTTCGGTGCAGGACACCGGCATCGGCATTGCACCCGACCAACAAGAACGCATTTTTGAGCGTTTTTACCGTGTGGATAAAAGCCATTCCAAAGAAACCGGCGGCACGGGGTTGGGGCTGTCAATTGTCAAGCACGCGGTGCAGTATTTGAATGGGCA
>JBJEPU010000120.1:0-10147 GCA_051881395.1 Candidatus Fimenecus sp. | reverse complement strand
TGCTTGAACAATTTGCTATAGAAATTTTTGTCTAACTTTTTGGGGTCACTTCATTTGCTCTTTCGCGGGGGTGTTTTTTATTTTGTATTCTGTTTTTATTTTTCCGCATACTGTTCACTGTATGTAAATTCTGTTCTTGTACCGTCCTTTTCAATATGAAAACACCGTTTGCCCAACGAAAAAATCGGGCGGTCATGGCGGTAACTGTCGGAATACACACATTGCACAGCCGCGCCCGCGGGGAACGCCTCGTAAAAACGGCGCACCTTTTCTTCTCCGCGACAGTTTTCATACAACAGCGTGCCGGTTTTCGGATTGTGGCGCGTGCACAACAGGGTGTCAATTTTTAACCGCTCGGCAATTTCAGAAAGCAAAAAATCGGGGCTTGCGCTGATAACCACGGTGTACCGCGCGCGGTTTTCGGGCAAAAACCACGGAAAAACATCTTTTTCGTGTTTATCCCAAAATGCTTTGACTGCCTTTTCAAGCGGCACGAACCGCACAAACAGAAAAATATGCTTTTTAAACTGTGCAAGCGAGATGAGATGCAGTCCCAACAATAACGCCATGACCGCGTAATACGGCAACAAAAGCAACAAATATGGGTAGTGCAAAAAGCAAAAAATCAGAAAAGTTGAGCCCGAATCAAACGGCACAACGGTTTTGTCGAAATCGTAAATATCCAGCTCCATATCGTCCTCCTATGCAGAACAGTATACAGAACCCCGACAAAAAATGCAAGCCTGTTTTGTGTAAAGTTATAAAACTTCACACAAAAACGAAATCAACTTTACAATCCCGTTAAACGCCATGCAGGTGCAAATCCCGACAGCGGTCGGTAAAAACAGGGAAACGAGTGTCCATTTGACGGACTTCGTTTCTTTTTTTATCGTCAAAAGTGTGGTGGCGCACGGCCAGTGGAGTAACGAAAACAGCATCACGGAAATGGCGGTGGCGGTCGTCCAGCCGTTGGCAATCAGCAGGGTGCGCAGTTCTTGGAGCGTGTCAAATTCCAAAATACTGCCCGAGGACATATACGCCATGATGATAATCGGAAATACGATTTCGTTGGCGGGAAAGCCCAAAATGAACGCCAACAGCACCACGCCGTCAAAGCCCAAAAGACGGGCGAACGGGTCTAAAAAATCGGCGCAGATTTGCAACAGCGTGTTGTCGCCGATGTGCAAATTGGCAAACAGCCAAATCACCAATCCCGCGGGTGCGGCAACGGATACCGCACGCCCCAAAACGAACAGCGTGCGGTCGAGTACCGAGCGCACAATGACTTTCAATACCTGCGGACGGCGGTAGGGCGGCAATTCCAGCGTAAAGGCAGAGGGTACCCCGCGCAGTACCGTTTTGGTGAGGAATTTGGAAATCGCAAAGGTGCAAAATACCGAAAACACAATGGTGACCGTCAACAAAAGGCTTGAAAGTGCCGAAGCCGCAAAGCCGCTTGCCGCGCCGAGGAAAAACATCGTGATAATGGAAATCAGCGTCGGAAACCGCCCGTTGCAGGGCACAAGGCTGTTGGTGAGCATCGCGACCAGCCGTTCACGCGGGGAGTCGATAATGCGGCAACCCGTCACACCCACCGCGTTACAGCCGAAGCCCATACACATCGTCAGCGCCTGCTTGCCGCAGGTGTTGGCTTTGCGGAATTGATGGTCTAAATGAAAGGCGACGCGCGGCAAATACCCGAAATCTTCAAGCAGAGTGAACAGCGGAAAGAAAATCGCCATCGGCGGGAGCATCACCGCCACCACCCACGCGAGCACGCGGTACATACCGAGCACGAGCATATCCCGCAACCACGGCGAAACGCCGATTTTGTCGCAAAACAGCAGTAAATAATCCTGTATGCGAAACAGCAGGGCGGAGAGCGCTTCGGACGGATAGTTGGCGCCGACAATCGTAATCCAAAACACCAAAAGCAACAACAACAGCATAATCGGAATGCCGGTTTTGCGTTCCAAAAACAGCCTGTCGAGCGCGTCTTGTACGCGTTTTCTTTTTTTGGGGCTTTCCGTTACGGCGCTGTCGGCAATTTCCTTAGCGGCGCGGTCAATACTGCCCGCAATCGCGTCCTCCAAGCGGGTTTTGTCAAAGCCCTTTTCCTGCAATTCCGAAAATACACCTAAAACTGCTGTTCTTGTTTGCGGATTTTCATATAGGTCTGTTTGGAAGTTGTCGTGGCAACGTTTTACCGTGCCCGCTGCATCTTGCAAAATCTGGATTGCCAGCGCGCGCAGGGGTATCGGCAAAACAGTGCCAAAGCCTGAAAAGAGACTTTCCAAACGGAGAATTGCCGCTTCTATGGGCGCGGGATATTCCGTTTGATAACAGGTATCCCGCGGGGTTTTGCAGATTTCGGCGGCGGCTGCGCGAAATTCCGCAAGCCCTTTGCCCGAACGCGCACTCAACCCCACCACCGGCAGGGAAAGCCGCAAAGAAAGCTCTTCTAAATCGATTTCCAAGCCGTGGCGCTTGGCTTCGTCCATCAAATTGACACAGACGAGCACATTCGGCGTGCGCTCGGCGATTTGCAAAACCAAATGCAAGCTCCGCGCAAGGCAGGTGGCGTCGCAGACCACCGCCACCGCGTCACTTTTTCCTGCGGTGATGTATTCGCCCGCAAATTCCTCCTCTTTGGAGTGTGCAAACAGGGAATATGTACCCGGTAGGTCCACAAGCGTATATTGGCGGTCCTCGTAGCGGTAACTGCCGAACGCATTGCCGACGGTTTTGCCCGCCCAATTCCCCGTGTGCTGGTGCATTCCCGTCAGCGCATTAAACACTGTGCTTTTCCCGACATTCGGATTGCCCGCAAGCGCAATGCTTTTGTTTGCCTTTAAGGGCATATCAGCCGTGTTCATTCCGCCACCTCCGCAAGTACCCACACATGTTGGGCGTCGCAGTCGCGCACGGCAATTTGTGCCCCGCAGATTTTGTATACGGCTATATCGTGATGCGCGCCCTGTAAGGTGCAGGTGACCTTTGCCCCGTCGCAAAGCCCCAATTCCCGCAGGCGGCGGCGCAGAGCGGCGTTTTCGGCAATGCATTGTACTGTGGCGGTTTCACCGACTTTCAGGGCGGACATTCTTTTGCAGTTTCGTTTCATACCTTGCCCCCAAACGGATATTTTTGCTCACTGTCAGTATATCGAAAATTCCGTTCGGTGTTCCGTGTTTCAACAAATTTTTTAAGGCTTGTCCGCTACAATAGAAACCACATTCTGAAAGGAGGCCGTTTGATGCATACCGCAATCGAAACGCAGGGAACCACCATGCTTGTGTATTTGGAGGGCGAGCTTGACCACCACAACGCAGGCGGTGTGCGCGATAAAATTGACGAATTCGCCTCGGCATTTCAGCCCGAACACGCCGTTTTGGATTTCGGCGGCGTCAGCTTTATGGACAGCTCCGGCATCGGGCTTGTGATGGGGCGCTATAAGCTGTTGCAGGCGTTCGGCTGTACGCTGGAACTGCGCAATTTGTCCCCGCACGCTTACAAGGTGATGCGCCTTGCGGGTATTGAGAAAATTGCCGTACTCAAAAAAGGAAAAGAGGGGAGAGAGGACAATGCAAGTGCAAAACGAGATGAAACTGCAAATGGAAAGCCGTTCCGTCAATGAGGCATATGCGCGCGTGGCGGTTTCCGCCTTTGCGGCAAGCCTCGACCCAACCGTCGAGGAGTTAAACGACATCAAAACCGCCGTGAGCGAAGCGGTGACCAACTGTATTGTGCACGCATATAAGGACGCGGTGGGCAAAATTTACATAACCATTAAAATTCTCGAAAACGGCGTAGTGCAGATTACCGTGCGCGACCGCGGTTGCGGGATTGCAGATGTCAAAAAAGCGCGAGAGCCGCTGTTCACCACCCTCGGCGGCGACCGCGCGGGCTTGGGCTTTTCGGTGATGGAGAGCTTTTGCGACCGCGTGCGGGTGCGTTCCGCCGTCGGCGTGGGTACCACGGTGACACTGCAAAAACGGATACGGGGCAGGGGAGCAAGCCTTGACGCGTGACGAACGGATTGCCGAGAATTTGGGGCTTGTGCACGCCTGTGCCAATCGCTTTCGCAACCGCGGACTGGAATATGACGATTTGTTTTCGGCGGGCTGTGTCGGGCTTTGCAAGGCGGCGGACGGCTTTGACGAAGCCCTCGGTTTTGCCTTTTCCACCTACGCTGTGCCCGCGATTTTAGGCGAAATTCGCCGTCTGTTCCGCGACGGCGGCACAATTAAGGTCAGCCGCACCTTGAAAGAACGCGCACGCGCCGCGCAAAAGGTGCAGGAGTCTCTTGCGAGCGCGTTGGACCGCGCACCGACCGTCGGCGAAATCGCCGAAAAACTCGGCGTTTCCGAATTTGAGGCGGCAGAATTGTTAAATATCGCAAAACCACCGATTTCCCTGACGGAATTCGGCGAGGACGGCGAGCATCAGGCAGATATTCCCGTGCCGTCGGGCGAGGATGAAATCCAAAACCGCCTGGCGCTCGGCGCTGTGCTCAACACCCTCCCCGACACAGACCGAAAATTGATTGAATTGCGGTATTACAAAGGCTTGACGCAGGTAAAAACCGCCGAAGTGCTCGGGCTTTCGCAAGTGCAGGTATCGCGGCGCGAGCGCGCCATCCTTTTGGAAATGCGCAAACGCTTAACGGGGTAGTTTTACGGTATTTCTGCAAAGAAAAGAGCGCCAAGCAAAGTGCTTGGTGCTCTTTATCTTTTAGCGGGTATTGACGCGCTCCACAATGTAATCCACGCTGGTATCGTAAAAATCGGCGAGCTTGATCAGCGCCTCAATCGGCACATTGATACGCCCGGTCTCGTAGTCGGAGTAGGTGCTTTGGTCGATGTGCAGATATTCCGCCAACTCCCGCTGTTTTTTATCACTGTCTTCCCGCAAGTCCCGTATTCTTCTGAAATACATTTTCATCACCTGTTACAATGATAAATTAACGGATTTTGACTATTGACAAATATGGGTATTACCCATATAATATGAGAGAACCCGAAAAAAATACGGGCGAAATTGCCCTTTTGGGGCGCAAGGAGGATAAAAAAATGAAAAGAATGCAAAAAGCCTTGGCTGTATTACTAACGGCTGCTCTGCTGTTTGCGGTTGGCGCAGTATGCGCGTTTGCGGCAGACGGCTATGTTGCGCCGGCAAGTGTTACAGTCACACAGATGCCCAATCGCACAGTCTACTATGACGGCGGCGACAATGACGGCTCGACCATTTACGGCGACCCGACAGGTATGGTGCTCACCGTTACCTACACAGACGGTTCGACGAGAGAGGTAGAGCCGGGAAACGAAAATGAAGAGGACTTAGTGTTTATCTATGTCGAGAATTATGTCATTGGCGAAAATATGGCAACCGTCACTTATTGCTACACAATAGGCGTAGAGGGTATTGACACAACCATTCCTGTTACCGTAAAGGAAAATCCCGTGGAATCTATTGAAATCACCAAGATGCCCATCAAGACAGAGTATGATATGGACAAAGACGTGCTTACCCGCGATAACTTTACATTGGAACGTTATCGTGAAGTCGCGCCCGAAGATTTTGAGGCGGTTTTGGATGCGTACGGTGTGACCTATGAAGAATTCGTTGCATATTACGGCGAGGAATTTCTCAAAAATATGATTTTTGCCGACCGCGATGCATTTCTGCCCATCCAAAGCGAAGGTATGGAAATCCGCGTAACCTTCAAGGACGGCTCGTCTACGGTTGTTACCGATGAGTACGACGGGATTGAATATGACGGCGGCGTGTATCCGATTACGCTCGAGCAAAAATCGAACACCGTCACAGAGGGTGAAAACACCTTTGCTGTGGTCTTTATGGACAACCGCGCGGAATTCAATGTCAATGTGAAAAAAGCGGCTGTCAACGGCGACAACGGCAACAACGGTGGCAATTCTGCAACGAATAAGCCTGCGGTTAAGGACGATATGAAAAATCCCGACATTCCGAAAACCGGTATGACGGCAGGCATTACCGCGGCGGCAGTTTTGATGCTTTCGGGCACGGCAGGCAGTGCATTGCTTCTGCGCCGCAAGGAAGACAAATAACCAATCTCCACATTGAGGGGAATATAAAAAACCGCAGTACCCGTTTTTCGGATACTGCGGTTTTGGTTTTGTGCATTTATTTTGTAACCGTTTTTTTGATTTCTTGCTCGGTTTTCGGGGCAAACAGCAAATTCACATTGTTTTTGCCCTTGTGGTGATACGGCTTGATTTTCAAAATCACCCACGCGAGTACCGCGCCGACGGTGTTGCAGATGATGTCCTCCATCGTGTCAATCAACGCCCAACGCATGGGGTCAAGCGCCGGAATGACATTCGGCAACGGTACGCCGTACTGCTCCGAAGCCGCCTCGGCCAATGCCAAAGACCAATGCTGTGCGTCGCCGCCGGCGACTTGGTCAAAGATAAATTCAAACAGCTCCCAGCCCGTGCCGGCGAAGAAAGAAAATCCGAACGCACCGAGCACCGCAATCGCGGCACTGCATTGCACCTTGTCGCGCTTTTGCATGGCGACAATGACTTCATACCCCGCGAATGCGCCGGCAAGCCCGCCGACCGCATGAAATACCAAGTCATATGCGGGCACGCTGTAATAGAAGTTCAAATACGCACCGCCGAACGAGGCGAGAAACAGCCCGGGCGCCAAAAAGTCCTGTATGTAGGACGGCACCTGCCGCAACCAGGTTTTGGCGGGAAACAGCTGAAAAATTTCCCATAAAAACATCAAAAGCAGATTTGCACCGGTTTGCAGAGACTGCTGAATATCCTTGCGGAAGAAAATGGAGTCTATGAGCGCGCCAATCATCACGGCACGCAAAATCCACCAAAATACAACTTCCCATTTTTTGGAAGCGCCCAAAAGGCGTTTGACATATGCTTTCATTGTATCCCCCTACTTACGGCAGAGACCGCCGCGGATTTGTCAATATGTTGTATACATCATACCAACAAATCAGAGAGATAGCAAGCAATTTTTTGACAAAAAGCAAAAATTTGTAGATTATTAAGACAATTTTAAGAAATTTGTATATTTTACGGATACAACAAATCCCCATATCACAAGATATGGGGATAGTATGCATTGCATTGCGTTTGCGGCACAATCAGTTGACCCGCAAAAAGCTCATCGGGGCAACGGTGAATGCGTTGACGCTTACGGCTTCGCTGTTATAATTGAAATAAATGACGGTGCTGTTGTTATATTCCGTACGGTAAACGCCGTCCTGCACCTTTTCGTGCGCAGTCATACGCGCGTCCCGTAAATCTGCAAGCAAGGCGTTGGCTTTTGTGTATTGCTCCGCCGCGGCGGTGATTTGATTTTCATAGTTGTAAAGCGCGTTTATCTCGTCGCTTTTGGTGTTTTCAAAAATCCATGAATCACTCGGCAACGCGCCGTATTCCATCGCTTTCAAAAAGGAGGCGTTTGTATCCGTCGCCAAATTTTGCGGTGTGTGCGCATATTCCACAATGCCGTGCAGTACCATTTGCACAAACGGCACGGCGGTATATGCGTCGCTTTCGGGGTAGGCGGTGGTGCTCGGCAAATTTGCCACAACATCGGCATTTTTGAGCATATACATATTGCCCGTATCCACCATCAGCTTGTGCCCGGCGGAAAGGGTGGTTGCCTGCGCGGACAGTAAATTGACGGTATGCACACGGCTTTGCGCGCCGGCGCGATAGTCGGAGTAGAGTATACTGCCTGCGTCGTCAATGCAGTAGCCGCCGAAAGCGTAATCGTCCACGGAATTGACAAATTCATTGACGTTTTTATCCAATGCCGAAAGCGTCAAAAGACTGCGGGTGTGCGCCTGCTGTCCGGTGAGTGCCGCAAACGGATTTTCTTCTGTAATGACAATGGATTTTCCGAACAGACTGTCTGCCTCTTTGCCGTTGTCGTCCTTTTCGCGGCGCGAGATAATATCGGTGTTTAAATACAGCGTGAATTGCTGTGTTTTTGCATATTGCGTCAAGGCATCAAATTCCTTGCGACTGCCGAGCGCGCCGATTGGCGCGGCTTTTTGCAATTTGCTTTGCGCGTCGCCGCCGTCGAGCACACCGCAACAGCGCACAAATACATTGTTGATGCCTTTGGCTTTCATCAATTTTAACAGTTCCAAGGTTTGGCTGTAATTTGTCAGCACTTTATCGCCGTGTCCGTTATTTTTGGCAACGGCACCTTGCACCGTCAGCACAAACGGCAAATACTCTGTCACCGTAACGGTTTTGGTGGACAGCGTACCGTTGCGAATTAAAAGCTCACGGCAGGCAGACGCCATGCCCGCGTAACTTGCGTTTTTATCGGTCAAAAAGCGGTAGCATATCGAAAGCTCTCCGGTGAATGCAACGCCGGTATATACGGTTTGCTTG
Source organism: Candidatus Fimenecus sp. (assembly GCA_051881395.1). Taxonomy (GTDB): domain Bacteria; phylum Bacillota; class Clostridia; order Oscillospirales; family Acutalibacteraceae; genus Fimenecus. The sequence goes on along the minus strand of JBJEPU010000120.1, from coordinate 1,733 downwards.
CCCTCTGCGCCCGTCAGCGCCGTCTGTGTAATTTGAAATGTCGGCCCGACGCGGTTGTAGGTGCCTGCGCCCTTGCAGGTATACGAACGGATTTCGCAAATGGCGTCGCCGCTTTCCACCAGCGCCAAAAATGCCGCATTGCCGCTTTTTACGCCGTAGGCGGGAATTAACGCCGCCGTGCGCAATACCGCGCCGTTTTCATCGGTCTGTGCCTGTTCTCCGAGTGCAGGGTCGTCTCCGTAGGGCACGAATACGCGGCAGTCGTAATCGTTTTGCTGTGCGCTGACGGTGGCTTGCGTTGCGCCGCAACCGTCGGGTACGAAAATATAGTCGCCCTCTGCGGCGGTATCGGTTGCGCCGAAGCAGTCAAGCAAGGTGAGCGTTTCCAAGGTGTAGCCGTCGCTTAACAGAATGTTGCCGCAGTTGATTTTTGCTCGCAACGCGCCGTCCTCTAAGGCGTAACTGACGGTGACCGAAAGATACAGCGCGCCCGCGGGTACCGCGTCAAAGGCACATTCGGCGGTTTCTTTGTCGGGGGCCATATCGTAGGTAACCTGCAAGCCGCCGTTTTCCGTCGGCTGGAAGGAAGCAGTCTCAAACGCCACGGCGTTGTCCTGCGAATTGAGCGTGTATTCCGTACTGCCGTTGCTGACCGTCGCCGACAAAACGGCGGTCTGCGCCGGATTTTCCGCAGATGCATTTTCGGGGAGCGTTTGCCAAAGCTTCCCTGTGTTGGTTTCTTTCACGGCAATCCCGTAGGTGGTGCTGTCAAAATACAGTTCAATCAGCCCCGATTTTGCCACATACACCAAATTGCCGTTGTCGGCGGTATGGTATTTTGCGTCGGTATATTCCGCACCGACCGACATTCGCTGTCCGACGGCGGATTTTTGCACCTCTTGGGCGGTACAGCCCGACAACAAAAACAGGCACGCAAGTGCCAAACACACCGCGCGGTATATTCGTTTTGAAATCTTCATAGATAAGCTCCCGATTTGTAAAATGCATTTTGATTTTTACAGTATAACACAGTTTTAGAAAAAATGCAAAACCGCCGTTTTTCGCGCCTTTAAAAATACCTATTGACTTTTTGTGCGGTTTGGGGGTACAATAAAACAAATTGAAAAAACGAAATCGTTGACGGAGAACGACGGCTTTACAAGGCTTTAAAGAGAGCGTGCATCATCGGCTGGAAGTGCATGTAAAGACCGAAAGCCCGAGACCGCTCCCGAGTGTGCGTCGAAATAAGGCGCGCCGCCGTTGCCGCGTTAAGGCAAAACGAGTGGGCATTCTTCCAAGAATGTCAATTTGGGTGGAACCGTGGAATGTAAGCATTTCATCCCTGTTCGGGATGAAGTGCTTTTTTTATTTTGCAGAATGTATTGGAGGCAGATACAATGATTGAAATTACCTTAAAAGGCGGCACTGTCAAAACCTATGACGCGCCCGTCACGGCGGCAGAGGTCGCCAAAGACATCGGTATGGGGCTTTACAAGTCCGCTTGTGTCGCACGCGTGGACGGTGAAGTCTGCGATTTGCGCACCGAGCTTACCAAAAACTGCACGCTTGAAATTCTGACCTTTGACGACGAGGACGGCAAGCGCACTTTCCGCCATACCGCGTCGCACATTTTGGCGCAGGCTGTAAAACGCCTGTATCCCGAAACGAAACTTGCCATCGGTCCGGCTGTCGACAACGGCTTTTATTACGATTTCGACGCCGAAACCGTATTT
>JBJEPU010000119.1:0-1923 GCA_051881395.1 Candidatus Fimenecus sp. | reverse complement strand
ACGGTGCAGTCGTCCAAAAAGTCCTACCGGAGTACCGTTCAGCACAGGCTGCTATTAAGGATATGAAATAAGATAGTTTCAATCTTAAATAATTGAACAAACTGAAACTCCCTCTGCCGAGAAATTAGCAGAGGGAGTTTTTCGTGCCGTGTGCGGTGTAGAATAAAGAACATAAATATGGTATAATCAGCTTAACAGATTTGGATTTGTATATCTAATTGTAGGGCGGTCGACCTCGGCCGCCCGTGGATTTTGATGTAATTCTGCGGAACAACACTGAGGTTGTTCCCTACGCACGAAATACATTTTACAGGGTAGGGCGGGGGCAAGCCCCCGCCCTACCGTATAAATTACCCCTACAAACCCAAATTTGTCATCCTGAGCGTAGCGAAGGATCTCAAACAGCACCAAGTATAAAATGTGTGAAACGAGATTCTTCGCCTATCGGCTCAGAATGACAATCGGGCGGGCGTGAAAACCCGCCCCTACAACGGGGCGCCGAGTCGACGCCCCTACGCTCGTATTGCATTTTTCCTATTCCGTTAATCCCCCTACAAATCCAAATTCTTCAGGCTAAATCGTACATTTTTAAAACACCGTCTGTTGCAACACTGCAACAGACGGTGTTTTGGATTCTCAGAATTGCATCAAAAATACTGCAACCCGTACAGGGCGTTTCCTGTAAAAAGACAGAAAAAATATTCGGTAAAATAAAAAGCGCTTTCACTGACCTTTTAAATTTACAGAGTCGGTTGGTTTTTGGTCACTTTTGCATTCCCGCCGCTACTTTATTCTGCATTGGTGCGGGTGATTCTTTTCAGCACAAGACTGCATATAACAGCTGCAACAACGCTGTATAGAAGTAAAACACCCCATGTTATCAATAAGCGTTCTCCGGAGTTTATAAAATCCGGATTTACTGCACCAAGATAATTACCGAATTGAAGTTGTAGGTCGGGGTGGTCAATAAAGAACAGTTGTCTTGAATCGTTAAATACGGATGTAATTGCCAAACCAGTGTATCCCCATTTGCTGGGAAGACAATAGGATACGATTTCAAGAGCACCATGCAATTCGAAAAGAACATTTGAAAAGACAATGTGTATGACTAAAATAAGAGCAATGAAAGTGCTTGACCTTTCAGCCGATTTTGCGCATGCTGAAATAATCAGTGCTGTCGTATCTGCTGCTAAGGCAAGCAGGAAAAGTGTGATAAAATATTCCACCCAGATACTGCCGAGAAGAGCACCGCTTGTCGGCAACTCTTTCTTATTCTGAATATACAGCATAAATATGGCAGTGACAATGGCCATCTGTGCCGCACACAAAATGGCTTGGACAACCAATTTAGATGTAATGTACGAGCCTAAATTCAGATTTGTCATGTATTCTCTTTTTAAAATGGATTTTTCTTTGCATATTTCCTGAATGGAATTGCAGGTTCCCACGAAAAAAGCAGTACATACCAGCATAAACAAACCGATTCGAAGCGAAACAGCGGCCATAATTTGACCGTCTTTTTTGAAAGCATATGTACTTTCGATGTCATCATCTGTTTCGGGGGTGTACCCCTCTTGCGCGTACCGTGCTTTATCCTCTTCCGACATATGCAGAAGTTCGTAATCGTTCATAATATCTTTGAACGGTATAAGTTCGGAGGAGTATCTTTTTAATTTTACGGTGCCGATGCCGTATGCGACGCCGTCATAGTCGGTGTTGCATATTGCCTTGTATGTCGTATTGACTTCCTTGTCATAGAAAACGCTTTTAAACTGATTTTCCGTTTCTTTAAAATTTCCAACGATAGTGCCGATATTTTTCAGCGCACCGCCGCTGAGGTCTTCTATCTGACATACAGAATAGCAGGCGGAGATTCTCGAAGAACCCAGGTCTCCGACCAAGCCTCCGGCATTTTCCCCTTTT
>JBJEPU010000118.1:0-10341 GCA_051881395.1 Candidatus Fimenecus sp. | reverse complement strand
GTGAAAAAGTGAAAATACGCCGTAATATCAAATTTTCGGCATATTGTGTTCGACTCGCCGCACCTAAAAAAGAAAGGATAATAAATATGAAAAACAAGCAAGACCGTTTCTATTTTGAAAACTTTGTCAGCGCTTCGGAAGACGCCTGTACGGCGGCAAACTACCTTGTGGAATGCTTGAAAAGCTATGATGCAAACAACATTTCGGAAATGCTCAAAGAAATGCATCACTATGAGCACGCCGGCGACACGAAAAAGCATGAAATGTCCGCCGCGCTCGCCAAAGCCTTTGTCACACCGATTGACCGCGAGGATTTGGCACTCATCAGCCAAAATATTGACGATGTGACGGACCGCATTGAGGAAATTTTGCAATGCTTTTACACCTATCAAATCGTATCCGTCTTGCCCGAAGCCGTCTCCTTTGCGGAAAAACTCGTCGGCAGTTGTGCGTTGATGAAAAAAATGCTTGCGGAATTCGGCAACTTTAAAAAGCCCGCCAAACTGCACGAAATGATTGTGGAAATGAATCATTTTGAAGAAGAATGCGACGGAATGTATTTGGAGGCCATGCGCAAAATTCGCACCCATACGAATGATGTACTCGAAATTATTTCGTGGCGTGAGATTTACGAAAAAATGGAAGACTGCGCAGACGCCTGCGAGCATGTCGGCGACTGTGTAGACACGGTGGTTATGAAAAACACCTGATAAAAAGCGACCCCGCCGAAAGTACAGATTTCGGCGGGGTTCCATCCAATTTCGGAAAGGAAATGCAAGTTGAAGCACAACGGGAAAACACTTCTGAAACTATTTGCAACCACCCTTTATATCAGCACATTCACCTTCGGCGGCGGCTTTGTGATTGTCAACTTTATGAAGCGCAAATTTGTAGACGAGCTGCATTGGATTGACGAACAGGAAATGCTGGATATTACCGCGATGGCACAATCCGCACCGGGCGCAATCGCGGTCAACGCCGCCATTTTGGTGGGCTGGAAGGTACAAGGATTTCTCGGGATGCTGACGGCGGTTTTGGGCACCATACTGCCGCCGATGTTCATTCTTTGCATCATTTCCTTTTTTTATGAAAAATTTGCCGCCAACCGTTATGTAGCGCTGGTATTGCAAGGCATGCAGGCGGGCGTTGCCGCAATCATTTTAGATGTAGCAGTAAGCCTCGGCAGTACGGTATTAAAAAGCAAGGAATGGGTACATTATGTTGTGTTGGCTGTATCCTTTCTTGCCGCATTTGTGCTGGGCGTGAATGTTGTCTATATCATTTTGGCGGCGTTGGCGGTCGGCATTCTGAAAGAAGTGCTGTCACACAAAAGGCGGTGCGAAAAATGATTTATTTACAGTTGTTTTTCAGCTTTTTGCAGGTGGGGCTGTTTTCCATCGGCGGCGGGTATGCCGCGATTCCTTTGATACAAAGTCAAGCGGTGGACAAATACGGTTGGCTGACTTTATCGGAATTTACAAACCTTGTCACCGTTGCCGAAATGACGCCCGGGCCGATAGCCGTAAACGCCGCCACCTTTACAGGCATACAGATTGCGGGCATCGGCGGCGCTGTCGTCGCAACGCTCGGCTGTATTTTCCCCTCGATGGTTCTGGTATCCGTTTTGGCGGTATTATACGGGAAATTCAAGAAAAACAGCGTATTTCAAAACATTTTGCAAATGCTTCGCCCGGCGGTGGTTGCGCTGATTTTAAGCGCCGGCTTGCACATTTTGCGCTTGGTTGCCTTCGGCGAACAGGGAATTGCATGGGGAACGACGGATTTTATCGGGATTTTGCTGTTCGCAGGCGCATTCTTCGTCCTGCGAAAATGGAGGTTAAACCCTATCTTGGTGCTTTTGCTCTGCGGCGGATTGCGGCTCATTATTTTTTCGCTCGGCACCGTGCTGTGACCGCATACAGATTGCACAATACGACGAAAAAAGGAGAAAACCTATGTCGGTACGATTCAACGAAGATAAAAAATTGGTGGAAATGTTAAAAGAAGGTCTGCGAAAGAAGGACGGGTACTGTCCCTGTCGGCTGGAAAAAATCGAGGACAACAAATGCATGTGCAAGGAATTCCGCGAACAGATTGCCGACCCCGATTTTGAAGGCTATTGCCACTGCAAACTCTATTACAAATCCAAAGACTGAAAAAAGCGGATACAGCTCTGTACGCTGTATTCGCTTTTCTTTCCTGTATTCCGCTTAATAGCGGGTGGTCGATGCGTAATACATTTTCCGCGTAACGGGTTCCAAAGCCTCGGCGTTTTCCGCATCTGCCGCATAGGCGACATACGAAATCGCGCAATAGGTCTCTTCCCAAGAAAGCTCGGCATTCGCCGGCGCTTCGGCACAATCGTATAACACCGCCGAATTGCAATATCGCATCAAAAACGGGGAATACCGTCGGTAGAGATAGGCAATCGGCTCGCTGTCTTCGGTTTCGGTTTCGTAAAAAATTTTGTACGACTTATCGGGGGAAATACTCTGCCCTGCATAATGCACCGCCGAAATCGCCGCCGCAAATGCTGTCACACATACCGTCACGGTACAAAGTGCAATGCAAGCGGCGCACAAAAGCTTCACCCGCAAGGTGCCGCGCGATTCTTGTGCGGCGCGCACGCGTTTACATAGGAAAACGCACAGCAAAACGGAAAACAAACAAATCGGTATGGCAAGATACTGGTGCATCGGCGTACCGAAAAAACAAACCGACACGCCGAACAGCTCGGCAAACCCCGCAAGCAAACTGCACAACCACAGCACTCCCACGCAATAAAAACAGACCGAATATTCTTTTTTCATAAACAAGCCCCTTTTCGGCATTGACATTTCACCGCTCTATTGTAGCGAAAAAATCGCATTCGGTCAAGCGTGGAGAAAAACAGCGCAAATGTTAAAAAAATGTAAAAATCGACTTGTATTTTTTGGGATTTTCCTTGACAACGCGCCGATTATATTGTAAACTATGTAATGAACTGTGAAATTGTATTCACAAATATTCAGAAAAAAGAGGGACTTACTTATGAAAAAAGTACTTGCGGTTATGTTAGCGCTTGTCATGGCGTTCTCACTTTGCATACCGAGCTTTGCAGAAGAAAACACTGAGGAAGCCGGCAACGGGTTGGACTTCAGCGCCATTATTGACACCGTTACGGGTATCATCGGCGGCTTCCTGCCTTCCGACGCGCAACTGCCTGACATCGGCGGCATCATCGGTTCCATCGGTGACATCATCGGCGGTATCGGCGGCGGTACGGATACCACCAGTGCTTCCGGTGAAGGGGACATCACATTTGAAAACCTCTCCCCCGAAGAAGCGGCACAGGTGGTGGATGCGGCATTAAATGCAGGCTTCACAAAAGCAGAACTTGAAGCGGCTTTTGATGAAATGTATGCCACCGGCAGAATGGACTATGAGTCCTATCAAAACCTGATGGCGGCTTTGGAAGCGGCAGAAGAGCCTTCCTCTCCGTCTCTTCCGAATATTGATGACGAAGATGTTGCCAAGGCAGCAGCGGAAGTCATTAAAGCCCTGAAAGATATGGGCGTTCCTGCTGACCAGCTCAAATCCGTGGTTGACTCGCTGTATGAACAGGGCGCAATCCCGCAGAATGTGTACGATGAAATCATTAGACAGTTAGACGCTGCCGAAACCACAACAGAAGCTTCCAATTCCGGCGGCATCGGCGGTTTCCTTGGCGGGATTGTTGATGCAATCACCGGTTTGTTCGGCGGCGGCAACGGCGAAGGCGGCAACGGTGATGGCGGCAACGGCACCACCACAAACCCCGATTCTTACGAAGGTAAAGAACCGACCGGCGATACAGCAATCCTTTCCGTTGCGGCAGTTGCGGCTGTTGCAGGTGTAGCACTTGTGCTGACCAAGAAAAAGCAGAAATAATTGCATATCTGAGTCCTGATAAAATAGTACAAGCGGCTTTGGAAACAGAGCCGCTTTGTTTTTTATTGTGTGTTTCACTTGTTTTTTTCGCTTGTGTGTGCTACAATAAGGCGCAACTTTGCAAGGGAGGTTATTCTATGGTTTTAACGATTGATATTGGAAACACCAACATCAATCTCGGTCTGTTCCAAGGCGATATGTTGCAGATGGGTGTACGGTTGGCGACAGAACGGCAAAAAACCGAAGACCAATTTGCGGCATCGTTTTTTCAGCTGTTTCAAATGCACAATGTGGAGCCGAAAGAGATTTCAGGAACCATCATCAGTTCTGTTGTTCCTGAAATCACCTCCTCTGTAAAACATGCGATTGAACGGTTGACCGCCAAAAAGGTTTTGGTGCTCTCCCCGGGCGTGAAAACCGGCTTGAATATTTTGATTGACAATCCGGCGCAGTTGGGTGCAGACCTTGCGGCGGGTGCAGTTGGGGCTTCGGCGTACTACGCCTTGCCCGCATTCGTGGTCGACCTCGGCACGGCGACCAAAATCTACGCAATTGATGAAAAGGGCTTTCGCGGCTGTATGATTGCGCCCGGGGTTGCCATTTCCCTAAAAGCGCTCACCGACACAAGCTCTTTACTGCCGACAATCAGTTTGGAGCCGCCGAAAAAGGCGTGCGGCACAAACTCCATTGAAAGTATGCAAAGCGGTGTGATTTTGGGCACGGCGGCGATGATAGACGGGCTGTTAGACCGCTTTGCCGCAGAATTAGGCGCGCCGAAAACCATTTTATCGACCGGCGGACTTTCCGCATTTATTACGCCGGTTTGCAGACACGAAATTACCTATGACAGTGATTTGGTGTTGAAGGGCTTAAAGAAAATCTACGACAAAAATCAATAATATACGCATTTCATTTCGCCAAATTTTGCGTTGCATCTTTGCTACGATTGCAAAGAGCAGCAGCAAGGAGGAATATAAATGTCAAACGCAAAACCCCAAAAGACGCGCAGGCAAAAAACCGTCCTGCTCGTCGAAACTGCCATGCTTGCGGCAATCGTCGTGGTCATGGCGCTCACCCCCATCGGCTACTTACGCGTCGGTCCTTTGGAATTGACACTGATTATGGTGCCTGTCATCATCGGTGCAGTTACCTGCGGTCCCGCTGTCGGCGCGTTGCTGGGCGGTGTCTTCGGCATTACGAGCTTTGTGCAATGCTTTATGGGCAGTCCCTTAGGTGCCATTCTCGTAACGCACAGTATCCCGCGCACCTTTTTGGTCTGTGTGGTCACCCGTATTTTGGCAGGCTTATTCTGCGGGCTTTTATTTAAAGTCTGTTTCCCGCACGACAAAAAAGGCAGTTGGAGCTACTTGGTTGCCGGTATTACCGGTTCGCTGTTTAACACGCTGTTCTTTTTGGGCGCGCTTGCCCTGCTGTTTTGGGGCGTTACCTTTACGCCCGAACAGGCGGCTGCCCTCGGTGGTGTGGACACCATGCTTAAAACCGTGATTGCCATTGCGGCGGGTTTAAATGCACCGATTGAGCTTTTGGTATGTGCCGTGCTCGGTTCGGCGGTCGGCAAGGGCGTAGCGGTTGCACTGCGCAAAGTGAAATAAGCAATCTGCATAAAAAATCCCGTAATGCCAAAGCATTACGGGATTTTTACTTATCTGTTTTAATTTCGTTAATCTGCGTTTTCTTCTTCAATCTTATCAATCACAGCCTGCGGAATCGCCTCGCCGTGTTTGACAAACAGGATGCAGAGAATGGACAGTACAAAGACCACCGGTGCATACCAAAACAGCGACATATATGTACCGGACAGCATACGAATCACACCGTACAAAATCGGGGAAGCAATCTGCGCGGAAAAGGTTGCGGTATAATAATACCCTGTAAATGTACCAACCTTGTCAAGCCCGCCGATTTCCAACACAAGCGGAAGTGTGTTGACGGTGATGAACATATTTGCCGCACCGCCGAGAACAAGCGCCACCCAAATCAAAGCAAAACTTCTGGTTGCCACATACAAAGCGAACACAACCATAAAGACCACAAGCCCCGCGAGAATGGTTTTCTTTCTGCCGAATTTTTTACCGCATTTGCCTGCGGGCAAAGCGGCAATCGCAGAACAAATTGCAAATACCGCCATCATAATGGTGGCTTCGGAAGTGGTTTTGCCGAGAATTTCCGCCGCAAACAAAGAGAAGTAGGTTTGAATTGCGTTGGTGCCGCAGAACAGGAAAAATAAGCCCATCAGCATAAAAATCAAGCTCTTGCGCTCGCCTTTGGAAAGCGCCGCCTTTGCCGCCGCGCGCTCTGCTTTTTTGCGCGCCTTTGCCGCCGCTTTATCGCTTTTTTCCTGCGACGCCTGGTTGCGCTGTGCTTTCACTTCAATGCGTGAATCCTGCTCTTGTACGAAGAACAGCAACACAAGCATGCCTATAATCATGACAACCGCGCCGATTAAGAATACATACGGATAAATCTGTTCCTCGTTTTCAGCGGTAATGGTTACGCCGCGCGCTTTATAAATCGCGGTGACAATCGTGCCCGCCACCATACCGATTAATCCGCCGAGACCACCCATCAAATTGATGACGGCGTTGCCTTCGGAGCGAAGCTCCGGCGGGGTCAAATCGGGCATCAAGGCGACTACGGGGGCACGCCACAAGGACATCACAAATACAAACAGAATAATAAAGCACATGGTAAGCGGCAGGGAGCCCACATACACCGCGGCAATCGGGATTAAGAAGAACAATACCGCGGAAATCGGCGCACCGAAAACGATAAACGGACGGCGCTTGCCGAGCTTGGAGTGGCAGTTGTCCGAAAGCTTACCGAAGGTCGGCTGGAAAATCACGCCGAAAATATTGTCAAAGGTCATAATAATACCGATGAACAACGGCACCAGCGTAAAGCCGCCGCCTTCCAGCGTAACGGACTCGCCCTGCGCCTCGGCAAAGCGAACCAAGGTCGGGAAACGCTCCACCAATGCGGCGCTCCACCCGGTAATGGTGGCAGATGCATTTAACAAATGGTTTAGAATTTTTGTAATATACGGGTCATAAATCGCCCATGCGATAGAGGTTGCAAGGAACCCGAATCCGGTCAATATGGTTTTGCCGTAATTCAGCTTCATTGCGGATTTTGCTTGCTTTTCCAAGAAACCACTCTCCTTTGTATTTATACATTCTCATCATAGCAGAAACCAAAAGGGATTGCAATAAACAATTTTCACGGATTTGACCCGTTTTGACGGTCGGTCTCCCGTTCGGCACGCCGCGCGCGCTGTTGTTTGCGTTTTTTATTCTTTTTACGGCGTGCGGTTTCCAAAATAATTTCCAAAAGAATGAGCGCCGCAACCACCAAAATGACGGCAATCACCTTTCCCGTTGTCACCGTTGTGCCCTTTTCCCCGTCTGCGGTTTGATTGGTCAAGCCCTCTACTGCTGTACGCAGGTTATAGTTTACCTGCATTAAGCTGTTTTCGGAAGCGGGGGATGCAAGCGCTTCCTTGCCCGCCGCAATCGCGTCCTTTAACGCATTCGCCGACTGCGTACTGCAAAGCGTGACATCCACCGCCTGCGCCGCTTCCAATGCGGCAGACAGCCGTTCCTTTTGTTGAATCACGCGCGCACGGTATTCGCAAAGTTCTGTAATATTATCGGTGATAATAATGCTGTACCCGCGTGCGGTCACATCGTTCCAGCCGATGGCATTATCCTCGCGCTTGCCGCAAAGCGCCGGGTCAGTCATATCAATCGCCGCTCTGCCCTTGCCTGTAAATTCTTTTAAAACGGAATTGCCGTACACCACGCCGTACGGGTTCGAGGAGGAAAGCAGAGTGCCCACCGCGCCGCCGCTTAAAGTCTTCGACGCCACGGATTTTGCACTGAACACCACATTCCCGTGGTATGCGGAAAGCACCAACGGCATTGTCGGTTTTTCGGAAATCCAATTTTTGACTTCTTTTTTGTCGCCGTCCGCGAGCAAAACAACGCTGTTCAAAAGATTTTCCGCGCTCAAAGCATCATAGATTTCGTCGCGGAATTCCCAGCCGCCCGCCACCAACAACAACGCTTTGCCGGAAAGTGCTTTTGCAGCATCGACAAGCGTCGGCACGGTATATGCCGTAATTTTTTCGTGCAGACTGCCTGTGCTGTTGCGCAAATGGTATTCGGACAGTTCGTGGTAGCCGACATCGACCACCGCTTTATCGACCACGTTGCCCAAAGCGTCCACACACATTCTCGACAAATTTTCATCTGCCATTAAAACCATATATCCGTCTGCGGTTTTGCGCACGGTGACATACACCATATCCGCGCCCGCCTCGGCGGCGGCAAGCAAGCCCTCCAAAGACTGTTCGGGGAAATTTTCGGTGTCGCCGTATTTGGAGACGGCAATCAACTCCCCTGCCGGATTTTTCAACGCCGTGTATGCCGCGGACACCGCCGCGTCCTCAGCCGATACAGGTACAAATACACTGCAAATTACCGCAAGCACCGCCAAAACACACAGCGCCCTGCGAACCAATACGCGCTTCATATGCGCCCTCCTTTGAAAAAATGCCGATTCTTTTGTATTCAGTATACCAAATCTCCCGAAAATTTACAATAGAAAATAGTGCTTTTTCGGCGAATTCCGATTCAAAAATACTAAATATGGTATGAATTTCATTTTGCACAAAAATTATAGTTAAAATTTTACTTTTGTAAATTTTTTAGGGCTTGATAGTCGGACTTTTTTTGTGTTACAATAGTAGCCACTTCGACAAAGTTGTACGGATTTTGTCGTTTCAAAGGGGAGTTTTGTGCAATGTCTTTCGGTAAGAATTTAAAAAACTTACGATGTGCAAAGCTGCCGCCGCTGACACAGACAGACCTTGCAAACGCCATCGGCGTTACACAGCGCAAGATTTCGTTTTTGGAAACGGGGGCATCTGAGCCTTCGCTTCGTGACATCGCGGCAATTTGCCGTTATTTTAATGTTTCGGCGGACTATCTTTTGGGCTTGCCCCGTGATATGGAGTATCCTGATAAGTTATGACCAAAAAAGAACTGGCTCTGCAAAGTGTAGAAGCGCTCAAAACCGAATATCCCGACGCGCTCTGCTCGCTGACGGCGTCCAATCCCTTGGAGTTGCTCATTGCCACGCGCCTTTCGGCGCAATGCACCGACGCGCGCGTCAATTTAGTTACCCCCGCGCTGTTCGAGAAATACCCGACTTTGGACGATTACTGCAATGCCGATGTGAAGGACATTGAAGCTATCATTCATTCCTGCGGGTTTTATCATGGGAAAGCGCGGGATATTATTGCTATGGCGCAAAAAATCAAATCGGATTTCGGCGGCAAGGTCCCCGACACCATTGAAGATTTGACCACCTTGCAGGGCGTCGGCAGAAAAACCGCCAACTTAATTGTCGGCGATGTATACAAAAAACCCGCCGTGGTATGTGACACACATTTAATCCGCATTGCCAACCGTTTGGGGCTGGTCGCCACCAAAGACCCCGTCAAGGTGGAAACCGCGCTGAAAAAAATTCTGCCCCCCGAGGAGAGCAACGATTTTTGCCACCGTGCCGTGTTGCATGGGCGCGCCGTTTGCACGGCACGCAAGGCCTACTGCGAAAACTGCTGTATGTCTGCCTTTTGCAAAAAGAAAATTTGATTTTTATTCCCGAAAGAAAGGTTTTTTCCCACCATGTATAAATGCAACCCCGATTGTTACGGCGCAATGTTTGCCATTCCCGCAAGCGTTGCCGATACATATCTTGCCGAAGCACCCGGCGACAGTATAAAAGCTCTGCTTCTGATTTTCCGAAATCCGAGCGGGGCTGTTTGCGTCAGTGCGATTTCCGAGGCATTGGGGCTGACGGCAGACGAGGTTCTGCACGCATTGGATTTTTGGGTGCAAAAGGGCGTTTTGCTGTTTACCGATGACGCCGGAAATGTAAAATATGTACCGAAAGCCGAACGAAAACCGCAGAAAACGGATTCGGTGGCAGAAAAACAGACAGCCACCGCACCCGACGAAAAAAAGGTGTCTCTCCCCTCGCCTGCGGCGGAATTTCCGAAGCCGACGATGGAGCAAATTGCGGCGCGTATGCGCGAGGACAAAACCGTGCGCAGTCTGTTTACAGAGGCACAAAGCATTTTGGGACGCACCATCGGCTTGGATATGCAAACCACACTTTTAACGCTGTTTGACACCTACGGGTTAAAAAAAGAGGTCATTTTAACTTTGGTCCAGCATTTGACCGAGCACGGCAGAGGCGCTACGGCGAACATTCTGCGCATCGGCAAAATTTGGGCAGAGCGCGAAATCAATACGCTGGACGATGCAAACGACTATATACAAAATGACACAAAGGCACAGCACCTATTTGCGCAATTCCGCACGGCAACGGGGATTTCCACCCCGCGCC
>JBJEPU010000117.1:0-10414 GCA_051881395.1 Candidatus Fimenecus sp. | reverse complement strand
TGTTGCAGAATTAAAAGCAAAAAGCCATACGAATGCGTGATGCTGTTTGAGAACAGACAATCAGGGGACGGTTAGCGTGAAAACCGAAGAGGCGGACGGGTAAAAAAGGGCATCAATCAGGGGACGGTTCTCTGATTGTTCGTGCGACACTCTTGTGCAATATTGAAAAAAATATTATTTGTTACGAACGGAGAGCATTATGTGGTTTAAAAACAAATATGAACCCCCCGGCAAAGACTATACCATTCCGCAAATTGATTTAAGCGTTGCGCCTGAAAATTCAGACGAAAACTTACGCTACCTGTTTACGCCGTCCACGGTGGACGAAGGGCAGGGCTATTTGGGGCATCCCGATTCGGTACTCCTTTTAAACGGCGATATTCTGACCTTTTTCCCCGAGGGGCACGGCAAGGGCAGAACGCTGTCGCGCATCAGCCACGACGGCGGCAAAACCTATCCCGATACGATTGAAAATCCGCCGAAAAGTTGGGAAACCTCGCTCGAAACCCCGACGGTGTACCGTTTGGAATTTACCGAACACGACTGGGCAGATAAGTTAATTCTTATCTGCGGCAATCCGAAATGGCCGGGCGTGCCCACGCCGGGCGGCTTTAATGTGTCGCTTTCTTCGGACGAGGGTAAAACTTGGAGCGAATACGAACGGTTTTACGGCTACGAGAACAAAGACTTTTCCTGCACGCCGATTGTGCCGATGAGTTCGTTGACCAAACTCAAAGAAAACGGCAAATTTGTCGACAAATGGATGGGGCTGTTCCACGAATGTGTGCCGGGCAGACGGTTTGTGAACTACAAAACGATTTTAACCTTTGACGAGGCGGGCAATATGCATTGGTCCAAGCCCGAACGGTATTTCAAAGCCTACCGCAGAATAGAGAAAAACTCGAACATGTGCGAAGTCGAGTGCGTGCGCTCGGACGGCGGCACGGGCGACGAGTTGATGCTCATTACCAGAAGCAACACGAAAAAAATCAATTCGCTTTTGAGTTTTTCGCGCGATGAGGGCAAAGCTTGGTCAAAACCCGTCGAAGCGCCCGCCGCGCTCAACGGCGAACGCCACCACGCAGAATGGCTCCCCGACGGACGGCTGTTCATCACCTTCCGTTCCATTGAACGCGACGCGCAGAAGCTCGCCAAAAATTACGAGAAAAAGACGATGCATTGGTATTCCGAGGGCTGGATTGCGTGGGTCGGCACATACGACGACCTCAAAAACGGGCGCGAGGGGCAGTATCGCCTGAAAATTGCGCATACATATTTGAACAATCAAACCGCGCCGTGCATCACCGCCAATGCGGATACGGGCTACTGCGGCAATGTGGTGCTCCCCGACGGCACGGTTGTCACTTCGTCTTACGGGATTTTCTCAACCGAGCAAAAAGAAAGCGGCACCTATTCGACCGACAAAGGCAAACAGGTCCGCAAAACCTATATTATTTCCAAACGCATTCGTTTGGAGGACGCGGAAAAATTGCTGAAATAATCTGTGGGAGGGGAAAATATGGACAAGGCAAAAAAACACCTTTCCAAAGGCAGAATTTGCGGGATTTTCCTCGGCAGTGTGATTTTCATATTGTTTACGCCGCTTGTTTCGTTTGTGTTTAACAGCGGGTCGGTGTTCGGTATGGCGGTCGGCATTTGGATTGTACTGTGCGCCGTGTTTTCCCCGAAAATCAAAGGCTTTTTGCAAACCTGCCGAAAATCGATAGGCGGCAAGGCTTTGCTGACCGTCAGCGCGGTTTTGTTGACGGTATTTTGCCTTTGGGCAATCACCGTTACGGTGCTTGTGGTGCGCGGGTTTGCCGCTTCTGCCGAAATCCCCGCAAATACCACCGCCGTTGTGCTCGGGTGTGGGGTCAACGGCGAGAAACCGAGTTATATGCTGCAAAAGCGCATTGACACGGCGTACAACTATTTGACCGAAAATCCGCAAGCGGTGTGTATCCTTTCGGGCGGCAAGGGCGACGGGGAGAATATCTCCGAAGCGCGGTGTATGTATAATGCACTGACGGAAAAAGGCATTGCCCCCGAACGGCTGTATTTGGAGGAAACCTCCACAACCACCGCCGAAAACATGCAATATTCCAAACAGATTTTGACGGAAAAGGGATTGGGCGATACTGTTGTTCTTATCACAACCGATTTCCACCAGTTCCGCGCAGGGTTGCTCGCCGAAAAACAGGCTCTGAAAACCTACAAAGTCAGCGCGTGCTCGGGCGTGTTCGCCCTGCCGACCTTTATCGTCCGCGAATGGTTTACTTTTATTGGATATTTTTTTGCGTAATACCGGAAAATAGGTATAAAAATCCACGGGCGGACGCAAAGACCCGCCCCTACAACGGGTCGTCGAGTTACGGCTACGCCATTACCCCTTTGTCGCTACGCGACATTTCCCCTAACAGGAGAATCTCACCGACCCCTACAATTCCCAATTTATCTCTCCACACTTCCCCTCTCGTTTACGGGCGCAAAAATGCGGCAGGCGAAGACACCTGCCGCGAAAAATTCGATATTTTTTAATTTTAATGACAAATCCGCTTAATCCGTCACGGTATAGGCGGCACTCCACGCCTGCAACACCGTTTCAAACGCCGCACCCTTTAAGGTGCGCAGGCAATCCATGCGGTAGGTGGCAAATAAATTGCGGTCGGCGTCCGTAATATCCTCGCGTTGAATTAAAAAGACATATTCGCCCAAAACAAATGCTTGTGCCGTACCGTTTTCTATGGCCGCAACCTGCTCGAAAAAGCCGTCGGGATAATTCGGATTGTCGCGGTGCACCACTACCGTTTCGGTATTCGCCGTGGTGTTTTCTATCGCGGACGCCTGTTCCTCCACCGAAGACCCGCCGTTGATGGCGGCCGCGCTTTTTTCAAACCGCGCCGTGAGGCTCTGCTTGTCCGCGTCGGACAGCGCGACGACATTGCCGCTGTCATCCGCTGTGGTTAAAAAGCCCGTGACGGACTTAAACGCGACATAATTCTCATTGAAATAGGTTTTTAGGGTTTCCTCCGAGACGGGCTCGTCCCCGTCGGGCGCGTAATAATCCGCCATGACCGCGTCTTTATACGCTTTGGAAGTCTCCACCAACAGCAAATCCTGTTTTGTCACGCCCAATTCGGTGTAATACCCGCCGAACAGCCGCCACAAATTGTTGACGGACTGCGAAACATCTGCCTTTTCGGCGGTGGTCAGGGCGAGATTTCGTTCCGAGAATGCCGAGTTTATGGCAACATATTCCGCAATTTGCCGATGCGCCTCTGCGGTTTGTTCTTCTTCGGTCGCATCGGGCAACGCCTGCCTTGCCGCGTCGATAAAATACGCCGCAACCCCTTCCCCGATGGGCGTGCCGTTGACGGATACAGATGCCCGCCGCGTGCAGGCGCAAAGCGAAAGAAGGCAGAGAACGCCCGCAAGAATCATGCAAATTGCTTTTTTCATCTGCCTGCCGCCTCCCGTCATTTCAGCATAAACTCCATCGAAAAGGTTTTTTCGCCGCAGTGCGTGGTGATGGTGCACCCCACGCCGCAAGTGATGTATTCTTTAAATTTCACGGTTTTGTGAATTTCCTTTTGCAGTGCCTTTAACTGCGCGTCGCTTACACCCTCGGTGTGGCACAAAATCACACGGTCGGTGTCCATTTGCCCTGCATACTGCGTGAGCAAGTCGCGGACATACTGCATTTGGCAGTTTTCGATTTTGCCGCGGTATTTTTTCCCGACAACCAAGGCGCCGTCGCGCATCACAATCGAGGGCTTAATACCCAAAACATTCGCACCGAGCGCCGCAACGCCTGAGCAACGCCCGCCCTTATGCAGGAATTCCAGCTTATCGAGCACAAAGGTCGTGATGACTTTTTCGCGCTTGTATTCCATTTCGTGCGCAATGGTTTGTGCGTCGTAACCCGCCGCCGCCATTTCCGCCGCTTTCATGCACAACAGCGTAATGCCCGTGGTTAGGCTTTTGGAGTCCACAACATAAACATTGTCGAACGCCTCCGCCGCAAGCAACGCGTTTTGGTGCGTAGAGGAAAGTTTCGAGGTGAAACTCAAATGCACCACGGAACTGCCGTCCGCCGTCCATTCTTTGAAACAATCGGTGTATTCGGCAAGGGAAACCGCCGAGGTCGTCGGCAGTTTGCCTGTCTCTTTATAAAATGCAATTAAGTCCGCAGTGGTAATGTTCACCCCGTCCTCATAGCATTTGCCGTCCAACAAAATGTGCAACGGAATCACACGAATGCCATACTTTTCGCGGATTTCCGGCGGCACATCCGCCGGGCTGTCAGTCGAAATGATAATTTTGCTCATTTACATAGGCCTCCCAAAGGCGGTCTTTTCGCTCCGCATCCTTTTTTTCGCGCAAAATCCGTGCGCGAACCTGTTTTTTGTGTTTTCCGAATTTTCCGTTTCGGTAAAACGCCACCGTAAACATCCCGGCAAGCGCCCCGACCGCCGCAATGATGAAATCCACCATAGTATCAATGAGACCCGCCTCCGAGGTCGGCGTGGAGCATTGCAGTGCCAACCCGTACAGTCTGTCCATTGTGAATTCGTAAATCTCCCACGCCACGGAAATCCCAAGAGAAAAGCAAATGGCGAACATTGCCGCCAGCGCCGGGGAAAGCCGCCCGTAGCGCCCTTGCATAATCACCGCGAAATCATAGCCGAACCACGCCGCAATAAAGCCTGCACAGCAATGCGTTACCAAATCAAAGCTTTGAAAGCTTGTGCGGTTATTCAGAGTGGTGCCGACCACCACGCCGATAAAAATAAACACATTGAGCATGGTGCCCGAAATGTAATCGACGCGCGTGATAAAGGCATTGCCGCCAAACACCTGAAAATAATCCCACATATGGGTAAACAGGATGGCAAAAATCGCTTCTAAAAATTCAACGGTCGAGCCGTGAAACAGCCCGTAAATCCCCCAAATCATAATCCCCGCGCGCAAAACGAGCCATAAAACATAGTGGCGCAGGGGCAAATACCCCGGTTGTGTCTGTTCTTCCATCTACCAAACTCTTTTCTTTTATTTTGCCCCGTGGCGGTCGCCGTTATGAAAATCTTGCAATCATACCCACGGTATTTTCGCCGTTGCTGATTGCCGCAGAACCGACCAAATCCCCGTCTGCGGACAGCGTAGAGCCACAGGCAACAATATTGCCGTCCGCCGTGACGCAAAGGCTTTGGAATTTATCGTCACGGCTGCCGCCGTACCCTTGCACGGAGGTGATTTTTCCGCTGTTGTTCAAGGTGACAACAAAGCCGTCGCTGCCGCCGCGGTTTCCGACCGCGCGCAAATCGCGGTTGGCGGAATTGGAATAGCCCACTGCGGCAAACCCGTCTGCCGTCGCAACAATATCGGTAAAGGCGTCGTCAAAGAAGCCGCAGAAATTGCGGTCCCAAACCATGGCGCCGTTGGCGTCAAATTTCACCAAAATCGCGTCATAGCCGCCTTGGTTATACAGTCTGTCCAACGAATGGTCGGTCGATTTGGAACGGCCGGCAATCACACAGCCGCCGTCGCCCGATGCCGCCACCGCTGTGAAATTGTCAATATCCGAGCCGCCGTATTGCGCAAACCAAAGCCGTTCGCCGCTCGGGGAATATTTCAACACGCATGCGTCCGCCCTGCCGAAGCCTTGGAACAACGCACCAGAGGAGAACGAACCGACCGCATAAATATTGCCGTCCGCATCCACATCCACGCCCGTCAGCGAATCGCCCGTAGAGCCGACCGCCTGCATAAAGGCAAGGGTCCCGTCCGCAGTATATTTCACCAAAACAGACGCGCTGTTTTGCGGGGAAAGCCCCAGCGAAGCGCCTGTGCCGTTTGCAGAGGCGGAATACCCCACCACGGCAAAGCCGCCGTCAGGAGATGCCGCAATCGCTTCAAAGCCGTCGGTCATCGAGCCGCCGAAGCTTTGCGTCCATTGCAAATCGCCGCGGTCATTGAATTTCATCACCACCGCGTCAAAATCGCCTGCATTCGTAAAGCCCAAATTCGTCGATTTGGTATACCCGCACACGGCGATATTGTCATTTTTATCCACGGTAATGCCGGTGACAATCATACCGCGGTCGGTGGAAATTGCCTTTTGCCAAGCGACCGTACCGTTTTTCTTGTATTTAATCAAAACCGGAATAGGCGTTGCGGAATTGCCCGCCAGCGCCGACATACTGCCGTCCTTGGAGTTGGACTGCATCAGCGCAACAAAGCCGCCGTCTGCGGTGGCCGCTGTGCCGACGAAATTATCATTCCCCGTGCCGCCGAAGGTTGCGCCCCAATTGGCGTTGTTCCCGCCGGGGGTTGCAGGATTGGTGGTATAGACGATTGTCTGCGTTAAGGTTTCGCCGTTTTGGTCCGTCACGGCATTGCCGTTTTGGTCCGTCACGGGGATTTCCGTCACTGCCGGACCGCCTGTGGTGGGCGGCACAACAATCATCGTAGTTAAAACCTCCCCGTTTTTATCGGTCACCGGCTCGCCGTTTTCATCGGTGACGGGCACGCCGACCTCTTGCGGAATGTAGACCACCGAGGTTTTGACATTGCCGTTTTCATCATAGACCTTTTCGCCGTTGGCGTTGGTGACCTCAACAATGGTGGTTTCCAGAACGACGGTCATCGCCTCGCCGTTTTCATCGGTCACGGGCACGCCGTTTTCATCGGTGACCACAACCGTTTCACCGCCGCCCGATTTGTCGCCCTTGCAAGCGGAAAGCCCCACGAATACGGCAACCAACAGCACAAGCGAAAGTATGATGATTTTTTTGTTTCCGTTCTTTTTACCGTTCATTTTCCTTGCCCTGCGATACAGGCGGCACACGGCAGAAGGACTGCCCTTTGCCCGGTATCGTTCCTTTCCTTGGTGGTTTGATGCTGTCATGCGCATAAAAGCAAACACTTCGTCAGCATATATATTTGTATTGTAACATATCTAAGACGGTTTTTCAACGGAAATTTTCGGCAAAGCATGTATCTTTGGTTGCGGGGGGAATTCAAATTTGGATTTGTAGGGGCTCCCCTGATAGGGGAAATATCTGCGAAGCAGACAAAAGGGTGCCCTTTTTCGGAGAAAATCCGCGCCCGCCCGTATACTTTGATATAATTTTACGGAACGGTCAAGACCGTTCCCTACGCACGAAATGTATTTTCAGGGTAGGGGTGGGTGATTCCCCTGTTCGGGAAAATGTCTATTTTAATAATGTAGGGCGGGTGGCTTGCCCCCGCCCTACCGTAAAGTTATCCCCACAAATTAAAATTTGTCATTCTGACCAAAGAGAAGAATCTCAAACCGCACAAAATAAAAATGTGTGAAACGAGATTTTTCGGCTGTCTCCGCAGAATGACAAATTTTTGTTTTTTACTTATACAACCTTATTCGTGTGCGCGCTGTGCATAGACCTTTACATAATCCACAACAAAATCGTATGGCTGCGACAGGTCATTGTCCGCGGGGGTTCCCGCCCAATTCGTGACCCATTCGCCGTTTTCGCCGCGTTGCTGCCCCGGGAACGGCACGCCATCCTCGGTTACGCCTGCCACCTCACAGGACAACAACAAATAGGAACTGACCGCGGAAACCGTATCCAGCGCATCTTTGGTATGCCAGGTTTTTCTGCCGTCGATATAGAAGGTATACCCGCTGTCATCCCACAACAGCGCAAAGGTGTGGAATTCCGTGTAGAGATTTTCGATTTCCATATAGTCAGAGCCGATGGATTTCAGTTCGTCGCCGTAGCCGTCAATGTGTATCGCGTGCGAAACCATATTCGGGTGGTCCGTCCAGCACCTGAACGGCGACTCGAAAATATCAATTTCCGCACCGTCCGCACCCGTGCCGATGATGTCATTTGCAAAATTGCTGTCGGGCATCAGCCAAAACGCCGCCCAATTGCCATAGGTGGCAGGTACCTTGCAACGCACTTCAAAATAGCCGCCCGCCTGCGAAAAGCCGTCGCAAAGCGCGTTGCCGGCTTCCTCTTTTAAAGCGGAGGTCTCAATCGCACCTGTGTACCAGCCTGCGCCGAATTTACCGTTTTCGCGGTAGTCGGTGCGAATCACCAAATTGCCGTTTTCCACAAATACCGCATCGTCTACCCACCAGCCGCCGCGGCGCACACCCTCTTCCCCGTAGGCGTAGTGCCAACGGGTACGGTCAAGTGCATCTCCGTCGAAATCGTCAAAGAAGGTGAGTTCCCAGGTTTCGTCCGGCACGAATGCCGCCGGTGTTTGCGGCTTGACGGTTACGATTTTTTTGTCTCCGCCGCAGGCGCAAAGCGTAACCAACAGCAAAACCGCCGCGGTGAGCACTGCAAATGTCTTTTTCATAAAATAACCCCCTGTTATAGATATTGCAAAGCCCCCGACGGATTGCCGGGGGCTTGTGCCGAAAATGTTCAAAACAGTATCAGCGGAATTTAATCATATTGAGAATGTCCACGAAATTCACCGTGTCGGCTTCCTCCGCGGGAATGACCACCAAGAATTTATATAAGATTTCGCCGCTGACGAAATAATATCCTTCCGTATATCCCGTTGTTGTACCGCTGTCGTCTCTGTATTCAGCTTTAAAGGAATGCACGCTAACGCCGTTTGTCAAGGTGAAATTCTCAAATTCATAAGTGAATTTCCCGTTTTGCGCGTTTTTTAAGGTCTCCAAATTTTCCTCGTTATTTGCCTGCGTTTCTTCTAGGGTTTTCCCTTCAAAAGCGTTGACTTCCGCATAAATTTCGGAATTTTTCTTCTGTAAGCGGTTGCCGTCTACATACCACAATTTTTCGGGGAGCGTCAGCTTAAAGGTGGGCGTTTCGTAGGTGCTGCCGTAAGATAACTCCGACGGGAATGCAACCGCGCGGGTTTCGTTTTCACCGTTTTCATCGGTCACGAGATGCCCGCGGCTGTCGGTCACGCCAATCACAATCTGCCCAAACTCGTTGACCATGGTATTGCCCTCGGCGTCGGTTAAAACGGGATGCTCCACACCGGCATCATCGGTATAGACCAAATATTTTTTGCCGCAAGCCGCAAAGGTCGTTAAAATCAGAAGCGTTGCAAGCATGATTGCAAGAACTTGCTTTTTCATAATCGTTCAAATCCTTTCGAGAGAATTGCCTCGGATACAAACAGTATAGCACATTTGCGCCCCGAAATCAATCCTCGCCGTTGAGTATGGCGAAGTTTTCCTTGTTCGCCTTATACAGATTTTTATAGACCTTAAAGTTTCGGTCATAAACCGCCTTGTTTTCCTTGTTCGGATAAAAGATCTTTGCCGCGGGAATTAACGATTTTACCTCGCCCAAATCGCGAATTAAGCCCACACCGACCGCAATCGTCGCCGCCGCGCCGACCGCACCGATATTTTGCGGGCTTTCCACGGTTTCCACGGTTTTTCCGGTGCAGTCCGCCAAAATTTGGCAGGTGGTATCGTTCAATGCACCACCGCCTACAAAGCGCACGGTATCGGAAGTTTTGATTTTCTTTTCCTGTGTTTCGAGCATCCAGCGCAGATGGTAGCAAACGCCCTCCACCACGGCACGAATCATTTCGGATTTGCCGGTTTCGAGGCTGATGTTAAAGAACATGCCGCGCGCGTTCGGGTCTTCAAACGGGCAACGGTTGCCGTGCAGCCACGGGGTAAAAATAACGCCGCCCGCGCCCGGAGGAACGGTATCCACCACCGCCATCATATAGTCATACAGATTGGTATATACCACCTCTCTGTCCTCGCGGTGATGCTTCAAATCATGGCTCTTGTCGAGATAAATATCGATTTCGTCCAGCGCCAAATGGTCTTTCACCCATTCCACGCATTTTGCGGCGGTTTCCAGCTCTGCAAAGTAGTTGAAATAACCGTCGCGCGCGCCGATAATCGCAGCAATCATCGCATTGGCATCGACAACGCTCTTGTCAACCACGGTGGAAACCCACCCCGAGGTGCCCGAGTAAATATGCGTATCGCCCAAGCCGACGGAGCCCGCGCCCACGCCGATTAACGAAGCGTCGCCGCCGCCGCCGAATACGGCTGTGCCTTCTTCAAGCCCCAACTCCTCCGCCTGCTGTTTGCGGAGCTTTCCGACGCGGTCTGTACAGCGGACAATTTTGGCAAGGTGTTTTTCCTGCACGCCGTACATATTGCAAATCGCACTGCTCCAACCCTCTTTGCCCTTGCGGATGTCGTAAAGCAGTGTGCCGAATGCCGAGTCGGGCGTCATCACAAATTCGCCGGTCATACGGCAAATGAGGTATTCTTTGACATCGAGCCATTTATGTACCTTGGAGAAGACCTCCGGCTCGTTTGCCTCCACCCATTTGTATTTCCAAACGGGGTCTTTCACTGAGCACGCCACCGCGCCGGTGATTTGCAGGGCTTTTAACAGTTTCGGCACATTGG
>JBJEPU010000116.1:0-1974 GCA_051881395.1 Candidatus Fimenecus sp. | reverse complement strand
TATCGCTTTAATACTGCATTTTTGACGGGTTCGGATGATTACCGTTACCCTATGTAAGGAGTAGGTTTTATGAAAGTATTATATGTTTCCAGCGAAGCGTTGCCCTTTATGGCGTCGGGCGGGCTTGCCGATGTGGCGGGCTCTTTGCCGAAGGCACTGCGCCAGCGTTTAATCGGATGCCGCGTGGTGATGCCCTTGTATGACGGCATTCGCCAAGAATTAAAAGACCAAATGACCTTTTTGACCAGCATTACCGTGCCCGTGGCGTGGCGGCGGCAGTATTGCGGCATTTTTGAAGCCAAGGCCAACGGTGTGATTTACTATTTGCTGGACAATCAGTATTATTTCAAGCGCGACGGCATTTACGGGTATTATGATGACGCGGAACGCTTTGCGTTTTTCTCGCGCGCGGTGCTCGAAATTCTGCCGCATATCGGCTTTAAGCCCGACATTATCCACTGCAACGACTGGCAGTCGGCGCTCACGCCGCTTTATTACAGCACGATGTACGCCACCCGTGAGGGGTATGAAAATATCAAAACGATTTTTACCATTCACAACATTCAGTACCAGGGCACATACGGTATGGAACTGATTAACGAGGTGCTGGGGCTTCGTCCGCAGGACAGAGGGCTTATCGAGTATGACGGCGATGTCAACTTTATGAAAGCCGCGATTGAGACTTCCAACCGCGTAACCACCGTAAGCCCCTCTTATGCCGACGAAATTCTCGACCCGTGGTATTCCCACGGGCTCGACACCATTTTGCGGCAACGCAAATGGAAACTGTCCGGTATTTTGAACGGGATTGATACGGATTTATACAATCCCGAAACCGATACGGATATTTTCAAAAATTACTCTGCCGCGGACTTCTCCGCCAAGGCGGAAAACAAGCGGGCTTTGCAGGAACTGTTGGGCTTGCCGCAACGCGCAGATGTACCGTTGATGGGTATGGTGACGCGCTTGGCGGGGCACAAGGGGCTTGACCTTGTGAAAGCCGTGCTCGACGAGCTTTTGGCAACCACGGACATTCAAATGGTGGTCTTGGGCTCGGGCGAGTGGCAGTATGAGGAATTCTTTAAGCAAATGGCGGCAAAATACCCCGACAAATTTGCCCTGAAACTCGGCTTTATTCCGTCGCTTTCGCGCAAAATTTATGCGGGCTCGGATTTGTTCTTAATGCCCTCAAAGAGCGAGCCTTGCGGGCTTTCACAAATGATTGCGCTTCGGTACGGCTCCATTCCGATTGTTCGCGAAACGGGCGGACTTCGTGACAGCATTCATGACAGCGGCGACGGCGCGGGCAACGGATTTACCTTTGCCAACTACAATGCCCACGAAATGCTGTATACCATTCGCCGTGCCTTGGAGGGCTACGCAAAGCCCGACGGGTGGAAAATCCTCGTCAAACGCGCAATGGAGTGCGACAACAGCTGGGGCAAATCCGCCAATGAATACATTAAACTGTATAAAGCGGTGCTGAAAGACTGAACAGAAACAAAAACGCACGGGGCGGAGGATATCCGCCCCGTGTTCTGTGAGGGAGAAAACCAATGATTCGACAAGCAAAAGAAAAAGATGCGCCGCGGGTGCTTGCGCTTTTAAAGGATATTGTAAAACTGCACCACGAAGGGCGTCCCGATATTTTTTCGGGCGAAAATCCGAAATATGACATTCCCGCGTTGCTTCAAAAATTCCAAAATCCGAATGAACGGATTTTTGTTTCCGTAGATGAAAACGATGTTGTCAACGGCTATGTGATGTGTATTTTAGAAGAAAAAGACGACCCGTTTTATACACAGCGCCCCTATCGCACGCTGTATGTGGACGATTTGTGCGTGGATAAAAACGCACGCGGCGGCGGTATCGGCAAAGCCTTAATGGCGCGTGCCGCCGAGGAAGCGCGCTTACTCGGGTGTTATAATCTTGACTTAAATGTTTGGGCGTGCAACGAGGACGCCATTCGGTTTT
>JBJEPU010000115.1:0-10569 GCA_051881395.1 Candidatus Fimenecus sp. | reverse complement strand
GTTACAGCTCTGCTGGACTTCGGCTAAAAGAATGCCTTTGCCGATGGCGTGCAGTGTGCCCGCCTCAATAAAGAACAAATCGCCCTTGTGTACGGGGACTTTATTGACAACCTCTAAAAATGTATTGTCTGCGATGCGTTGCTGAAATTCTTTTTTCGTGATTTCCCGTTTGAAGCCGTAAATCAGTTCTGCGCCCTCGTCGCAGTCCAAAATATACCAGCATTCCGTTTTGCCGTATTCGTTTTCTACACGCAAAGCGTAATCGTTGTCAGGGTGTACCTGTACCGATAAATCCTTTTTTGCGTCAATGAGTTTGATAAGAATCGGAAAACGGTCAAACTTTTGCGCATTTGTACCGAGAATTTCCGTGCCTGTTTCCTCTATGACTTCGGAAAGTGTTTTGCCTTTATATTTCCCGTTTTCAACGATATTTTCACCGTCTTTGTGGCACGAAAGCATCCACCCCTCGGCGACAATATCCAAATCCGTTTGAAATCCGAAATCGGTTTTTAAGCGTGTGCCGCCCCAAAGATAATCTTTCAGTGCAGGACGCAGTTTTAAAATCATGTTTCTTTCTCCTTTTGTTGATTTGTTTTATTCTAACAAAAATCCGTCGCAAAATCAACCGCGAACACGGCAAGTTCTTGCATTAGATGACAAAATACAGTATACTGTTTGTGAAATTCAGTGGTTCGGAGGAAAACTATGCGACCGAATATCATTTTCTTTTTCAGCGACCAACAGCGGTGGGATACCGTCAATGAAACCGTCACGCCGCATTTGATGGCTTTGGCAGAGGAAGGTGTGGAATTTGAAAATTCCTTTACCTGTCATCCTGTTTGCGGACCTGCGCGCGCCTGTTTGCAAACGGGCGTGTATGCCACACAATGCGGTTGTTATTTCAACGGAATTGCGTTGCCGGAGAATATAAAGCCATTGGCGTCTTACTTCAACGAGGCGGGGTATGAAACCGCCTATGTCGGCAAATGGCATTTGGCGTCCGACCGTTTTCCGAATATCGGGGTGCATTGTGAAAAAACCGCTGTGCCCAAAGACCGACAAGGTGACTATAAAGATTGGTGGCGCGCCGCCGATGTGTTGGAGTTTACTTCGCACGGCTATGACGGCTATGTGTTTGGCGGTGATGGCAACCGCATTGATTTTGAAGGATACCGCGCCGATTGTATTACGGATTTTGCGCTTGAATATATCGACCAAAAGACCTCCGACAAGCCGTTTTTCCTCTTTTTGTCGCACATCGAGCCGCATCATCAAAATGACCATCATTGCTATGAAGGACCGAAAGAGACCGTGCCGAAATACAAGGATTACCCGATTCCGGACGATTTGTCCTTTTTGCCGGGAGATTATAAGGAAATGTACCCGGATTACATCGCCGCGATTGACAGATTGGACAAAAATGTCGGCAGATTGGTGGAGAAGCTGAAAGAAAAAGGAATTTATGAAAACACGGTTATTCTGTATTCCAGCGACCACGGTTCGCATTTTAAAACGCGCAACGCCGAGTATAAACGCTCCTGCCATGACAGCGCCACGCATACGCCGTTGATTATTGCGGGCGGGCCGTTTTCGGGCGGTGAAAAAGACGACCGGCTCGTAAGTCTGATTGATTTACCGCCGACATTCCTCGATTTGGCAGGGATTCCGATACCGGAGAGCTATATGGGAAAATCCATACTGAAAATGCGCGAAACGGGTGAGGAACGCGACTGCGTATTTATGCAAATCAGCGAAAGTCAATGCGGCAGAGCCATTCGTACCAAACGGTATAAATATGCCGTGCGGGCGGTCGGCGCGGGGATGACCAAGTACAAAGCCAAAATCTATTTTGAAGATTATTTGTACGATTTAGAAAAAGACCCGATTGAACAATACAATTTGATTAAAGAACCCGAATACAAAAAGGTGCGCGCAGAGCTTCGGCAAATGCTCATCCGCGAAATGGTAAATGCAGGGGAAAGGTCGCCGAAAATTTTACCCGCGCGCGTTGTGCGGAAGAAATAAAACCCGATGTTTTTATCTGAAATGCACGAAAAGACAGGCAAGAATTACGCTTGCTTGTCTTTTTCTCTGAATTTTTGCAGGAAATAAAAACAGATATTGCAAAAATACATAAAATGTATTAAAATCTATGGGCAATAAAAAACTTGAATGAAATTCGGAGGGCAAAAAAATGCAGTACTCGCAAATGTCGAAAGATGAGCTGCGTGCACGCAAGGCGGAGCTTGATAAAGAATTTGCCGAAATAAAGAAATTAAATTTGAAATTGGATATGTCCCGCGGCAAGCCCGGTGCTGACCAGTTGGATTTGTCGATGGATATGCTTAAAACCGTGATTGGTGTTTGTGACTGCAAGGCGGAAAACGGCTTTGATTGCCGCAATTACGGCGTTTTGGACGGCCTGCCCGAATGTAAGGCGCTGTTTGCCCAAATGCTCGAAGTCAGCCCCGACAACATCATCATCGGCGGCGCATCAAGCCTGAATTTAATGTTTGATTATATTGCACAATGTATGACAAAGGGCGCGGGCGGGGCGCCTTGGATGCAACAGGGCGAAATCAAATTTATTTGCAATGTGCCCGGCTATGACCGCCATTTTACGATTTGCGAGCACTTCGGCATTGAAATGCTCAATGTGGAAATGACGGAAAACGGACCCGATGTGGAAAAAATCCGCGAACTCGTCAAGGATGAAAGCGTTAAAGGTATGTTCTGCGTACCGAAATATTCCAATCCCGACGGCATTACCTATTCCGACGATACCGTGCGTGCGCTGGCGGCCTTACAGCCGGCAGCAAAGGATTTCCGTGTGATTTGGGACAATGCCTATGTGGTGCACGATTTGACTGATACACCCGACCGCTTGCTGAATATTTTTGAAGCCTGCAAACCGTTTGGTACGGAAGATATGTTTGTGGAATTTACTTCCACTTCTAAAATCAGCTTCCCGGGTGCGGGTGTTTCCGCGATTGCGGCTTCCGACAACAACATCCAAGCGATTAAGGCGCGCCTTGCGATGCAGACCATCAGTTATGACAAAATGAATCAGTTGCGCCATGTCAAATACTTTAAGAATTTGGACGGCATCACCGCGCATATGAAAAAGCACGCGGCGATTATCGCGCCGAAGTTCAAGATTGTTTTAGATGCGTTGGAAAATGAACTGAAAGAAAACGATTTGGCGCGTTGGACAAAGCCGAACGGCGGGTATTTCATCAGTCTCAATACCACGGGTTGCAGTGCAAAACGCGTGGGCGAGCTTTGCAAAGAGCTCGGTGTGGTGTTGACCTCGGTCGGTGCAACCTATCCTTACGGAAAAGATGCCCAAGACCGCAATATTCGCATTGCGCCGACTTATCCGTCTACGGACGAGTTGAAAAAAGCGGCTGAGGTGCTTTGTCTTTGCATAAAACTTGCAACGCTTGAAAAATTGGTATAAATGGTGTAGAATACGCATAGAGTATAGCCTGCATTTTGAGGTGAAGCTGTATGCGTATTTTTCATTCCAAGCAAAATGAAACAGTAAACGGCGCACCGCGCCCGTTTGTCACGGCGATTGTGGTTGCCGCGGGGAACTCCACCCGCATGGGCGGCGTGAACAAGCAGTTTTTGGTATTAGACGGCGTTCCTGTGCTTGTGCGGACTTTGCAAGCGTTTTCCGTGTGCCCGTTGATTGATGAAATCGTGGTTGCTACGCGGGAATCGGAAATCCAGGAACTGTTTGCACTCGTCAAGGAATATCAAATTGAAAAGGTCACGGATATTGTCCGCGGCGGGAACACGAGGCAGGAAAGCGTATTTGCCGCCATTCGCCGTTCTTCGCCGTTTTCGGAATATTTTGCCATACACGACGGCGCAAGACCTCTTGTATCGCAGGAAGTGATTTGTGACACGGTGGAAACGGCATTCCGTGTCGGCGCGGCGGCAACGGGTGTCCGCGTGAAAGATACCATTAAGGTTGTATCCGAAAGCGGCGAGATTGTGGATACGCCGGACCGCGCAACACTTTGGGCGGTGCATACGCCGCAGGTGTTTGAACGAAACCGCTATCTGCACGCCGCAGACAGCGTGGAAAACAGCGCCGCATTTACCGATGACTGCAAACTGATGGAGACGGCGGGTTTTCCCGTGTATATGGTCGAGGGCAGTTATAAAAACATAAAAATCACTACGCCGGAGGATATTCTTTTGGCAGAAGGTTTATTGCGAGGAGCGGAAGAATGAATATGCGTATCGGGCACGGTTATGATGTGCATAAATTGGTGCAGGGCAGAAAACTGATTCTGGGCGGTGTGGAAATTGAAAATAACGGTGTCGGGCTTTTAGGCCATTCTGATGCCGACGTACTGTTGCACGCCGTCAGTGACGCATTGCTCGGTGCGGCGGCGCTCGGTGATATCGGCAAGCATTTTCCCGATACAGATGAACGGTATAAAGGTGCGGACAGTTTAAAGTTGCTGATTGCAGTCGTTCATCTGCTTGAAAAGAATGGGTATGCCATTGGTAATGTGGATGCAACGGTGCTTGCGCAAGCGCCGAAACTTGCCCCTTATATCCTTGAAATGCGCAAAAATATTGCCCGTGCCTGCCGTGTGGATTTAGACGCAGTCAGCGTGAAAGCAACCACTGAGGAAGGCTTGGGCTTTACAGGTGCAAAAGAGGGGATTGCCGCGCACGCAGTTTGCCTGTTGGAAAAGAAGGCGGAAATACGCTTTATTTAATCCGCTTGACGGAGGAATATAAATTTGCAAAAAATAAAGGATTTGCTGAAAAAATATAAAGAAATCATTCTGTATGTGCTGTTCGGCGGGCTGACAACGGTTGTCAACTATATTATTTATTTTACCTGTACCAAAGCGCTGCACATCGGGTGGTCACCGGCAACGCTGTTCGCTTGGATTGGTGCGGTGCTGTTTGCCTATGTCACGAACCGTATTTGGGTATTTGAAAGCCGCGCAAAGGGTTTTTCGGCGGTTTTCTTCGAGTTTGTGAAGTTTATCGGCGCACGGCTTTTGTCGTTGGGGCTTGAATGGCTGACGCTGAAACTGCTCATTGACATTTTGCATATGGATTTGTGGGTATGGCGTGATTTGCCGCTTGGGGAATTTGTTGCCAAAACAATCGCGCAAATTCTTGTGATTATTGCCAACTATGTGTTCAGCAAATGGATTGTTTTTCGTAAAATTTTGAAAAATACAGAATAAATATGCATTTTGCTTGCATTTTTATACATTGCGGTATATAATGATACCGTACCTAAGATTCCATAAGGAGTGAACAGAAATGAAAAAAGTTACAAAAGTTTTGGCATTGCTTATGACCTTGGTTTTGGTTGTCGGCGCATTTGCTGCCTGTGGCGGTGAAAAAACGCCTGCGGTTAAAGTCATCAAAATCGACCTCACCGAAGAAGAATATGCATTCGGTGTGGATAAGGAACAACCCGAACTCTTAACCCAGGTCAATGCATTTATTGCGGAAATCAAAGCAAACGGCAAGTTTGAAGAAATTTGCAATAAGTATTTTGCCGACGGTACGCCTGCGGTTATTCAATCTGCAAAGTACGACGAAAGCAAAGACCAATTGGTTGTTGCAACCAACGCGGCATTTGAGCCGTTCGAGTATACCAACGGCGATGGGTACAGCGGTATTGATATGGAAATCGCGGCACTGCTTGCCGAAAAACTCGGCAAAGAGTTGGTTATCCAGAATATGGATTTTGATGCGGTTTGCCTTTCCGTCGGTCAGCATAAATGCGACATTGCAATGGCGGGTCTTACCGTAAACGAAGCAAGAAAAGAGTATGTGAATTTCTC
Organism: Candidatus Fimenecus sp.; assembly: GCA_051881395.1. Classification (GTDB taxonomy): domain Bacteria; phylum Bacillota; class Clostridia; order Oscillospirales; family Acutalibacteraceae; genus Fimenecus. The sequence continues at coordinate 4,735 of JBJEPU010000115.1, read as the reverse complement.
TGATGCGTATTACACCGCTTCACAGCGTTTGATTGTGAAAGGGGATAATACCCAGTTTGACGCTTGCCAGACGGTTGCAGATGTGGAAGCTATCTTGAACTCATTGGACAGCACCACCAAAATCGGCGTACAGAACGGCACGACCGGTCAGTTTTATGTCGAAGGCGATGAAGATTGGGGTTTTGACGGACTGCCCGTGACCTGTGTCGGTTATAAAAACGGCTCTATGGCTGTGCAGGATTTGATGAACGGCGGCGTGCAGTATGTGATTATTGATGCGGCACCCGCAGATTGCATTACTGAAGCGCTCAACGAAATGAACTGATTTTAACGAAAATATCAGCAATGCCCCACCAAAAAACAGTGGGGCATTGTTTTCTGTGTAAGGTATAGTAAATATGAGTGGATTTGATCGTAAAATTCAACGCTTTTTAGAAGTGTTTATAAATGCCGGCGGGTACAATAAAGTGCTTGAAGGCTTGCAGAATACGCTTTTAATTGCGGTTTTGGGCTTGGTCATCGGCATTGTGGTCGGTACGCTGATTGCTACCGTGCGGGTTTTGCCAAAATATAAGCGTCTGCCGCGAATTTTGAACGGAATTTGCAGTTTTTATGTCGGCTTGTTCCGTGGTACGCCGATTGTTGTCCAACTTTTGGTGTTCTATTATGTACTGTTGCCGCTGATGGGGTTGAAAATGACCTCTGTTGCGGTTTCGGTAGTTGTTTTTGGCTTAAATAGTGCGGCATATATCTCGGAGATTATGCGTAGCGGTATTCAGTCGGTTGACCCCGGACAAATGGAGGGCGGCCGCGCTGTTGGTCTGAGTTACGGTACAACGATGATGCGTATTATCATTCCGCAGGCGGTAAAAAATATTTTGCCGACCTTAGGCAATGAATTTATCGCGCTGATTAAGGAAACCTCTGTTGTCAGTTTCGTCGGTGCTACGGATTTATATGTTGCTTTCAATTACATCGGCAGCAACAGTTATGAATTTATGGTGCCGTATTTGGTGATGGCGCTGATTTATATTGCTTTGGTGCTGATTATCAGTATGCTTGTAAAAGCCATGGAAAGGAGCCTGAGGAAAAGTGATAGAAGTCGTTAACTTAACCAAAAGCTTCGGTGATTTGCAGGTGTTAAAAGGGATAGACCTCACCATTGAACAAGGCGAAAAAGTTGTGATTATCGGGCCCTCCGGCTCCGGAAAAAGTACATTGCTTCGCTGTTTAAACTGTATGGAGGATCCTACCTCCGGTCAGGTTTTGTATCACGGTGTCGATTTGACGGATTTTAAAGTCGATATTAATGAACAACGGCAGAAAATCGGTATGGTTTTTCAGCATTTCAATTTGTTTAATAACAAAACAGTGCTTGAAAACATTATGCTTGCGCCTGTGATTACGCAAAAGAAAAAGATGAAAAAACTGCGCCGTCAAAAAAATGTAGACGCAGAAATCAAGACGAATGCGCAAATCAAGGCAGATGCAAAAGAAAATGCATTGGCTTTGTTAGAGCGTATCGGGCTTACCGATAAGGCCGACGCATACCCGTCACAGCTTTCGGGCGGGCAGAAACAACGCGTGGCGATTGTGCGTTCGCTTGCTATGAATCCCGATGTGATGCTGTTTGACGAGCCGACCTCGGCGCTCGACCCTGAAATGGTCGGCGAAGTGTTGGAGGTTATGAAAGACCTTGCGAAAAGCGGGATGACCATGGTGGTGGTTACACACGAAATGGGCTTTGCCCGTGAAGTCGGTGACCGCGTATTGTTTATGGATGAAGGTAAAATTTTGGAAGAGGGTACGCCCGACGCAATTTTCAATCATCCGCAAAATCCGCGTTTGCAAGAATTCCTTTCAAAGGTTTTATAAGATTTTAGCGATAAGAAAAGGACGAGTGTTTTGCACTCGTCCTTTTTGATGTGAGTTGCCGCTTTAAAATTACACCTCTGCGATAACTTCGACTTCCACCAGCACATCTTTCGGAAGTGCCGCCGCCGCAACGCAGGAGCGTGCGGGCTTGGAGGTGAAGTAACTGCCGTAAATGCTGTTAAAGGTTGCAAAATCCGACATATTTTTGAGGAAACAGGTGGTTTTAATAACCTTGTCAAAGCTCGAGCTTGCCGCTTCTAAAAGCGCACCGATGTTTTTGCACACCTGTTCGGTTTGCCCCTCAATAGTAGTTGCTTCCACTTCGCTTGTTGCGGGATTAATCGCAATTTGACCGGAAGCATACAAAATGCCGTTTGCAATTTTTGCCTGCGAATACGGGCCGATTGCCGCGGGGGCATTGTCGGTATGTACGGTTTCAATCATGTTTTATTCCTCCTAAACTCAATATGCTTTGATTTGATAGCCTTTGGAAATTAAGGCGTTTTTAATAGCTTCAATGTGTTCAAAATTGCGCGTCTCCAAAACCAAGCGTAAATAACAGCCGTTGATGTCCGAGCCCTCCGAAGCGCGTTCATGGTGGACGGAAATAATGTTACCGCCCTCGCTTGCAATCGTGTCGGCAACACCCTTTAACTGACCGGGCTTGTCAAGCAACTCAATGGTAAGCGAGTAGGTTCTGCCGGATTTCAACAAGCCGCGTTTAATCACACGCGAAAGAATGGTCACATCAATGTTACCGCCGGAAACCAAACAGCAAACCTTTTTGCCTTTAATGTCCACTTTATTAAACATAGCCGCCGCAACGGAAACCGCGCCTGCGCCTTCGGCAATGAGTTTTTGCTGTTCAATCAAAGCGAGAATGGCTGCCGCAATTTCATCCTCGGAAACCGTTACAATTCCGTCTACATATTTTTGGCACATATCGAATGTGACATCGCCGGGCTCTTTTACGGCAATCCCGTCTGCAATCGTAGAAACCTCGTCCAATTTTACAATTTTACCGTCTGTAACGGATTTGAGCATACTCGGTGCGCCTGCCGCTTGCACGCCGTAGACCTTTACTTTCGGATTGAGTGCTTTAATGGCAAATGCAACACCCGAAATCAGCCCGCCGCCGCCGATGGGGACTATAACGACATCAACATCAGGCAACTGCTCTAAAATTTCTAAGCCGATTGTGCCTTGCCCCGCAATGACATCTTCGTCATTAAACGGGTGAATAAAGGTGTAACCTTTTTCATCTTTTAACTGCAAAGCGCGGTTGTAAGCGTCGTCATAAACGCCCTCCACAAGGCAAATATCTGCGCCGTATTTACGGGTTGCCTCCACTTTGGAAATCGGCGCGCCGTCGGGCAGGCAAATTAAAGATTTAATTCCGTTTTTGGTGGCGGCAAGCGCTACGCCCTGCGCGTGATTACCCGCAGAACAGGCGATAACGCCTTTGGCTTTTTCCTCGTCAGATAACTGCGAAATCTTATATGCCGCACCGCGTACCTTGAATGAACCCGTGACCTGCAAATTTTCGGTTTTTAAATGCACTTCGCAGTCGGGATTGATTTTCGGTGCCATAATCATATCCGTACGGCGGATAACATCCTTTAATTGAAATGATGCGTGATACACCTTGTCAAGCGTCAGCATAGTTTTATCTCTTCTTTCAACCAATGTTTGCAAACCATTATATACCTCTTTTACCGCAAAATGCAACTATAAATCCGAGAAAGTCCGGAAAAATTTCAAAAGCATTAAATTTCAGTATTTTGTTGCTTTATATGGAATTTTGTTTTATAATGCTTTGCGATTGATTTTTTTCGCGCTTAGGGGGAAAAGTATGACAAAAATGCAGAATTTGATGCCGCTTTGGGGGCCGTATTCCAAAAAATACAGCGGTATTTCCCGTATCACTGACCATGCAAGTGAAAAAGGTGTGCGATTTGATTTGGTGGTGAGCCCTGCTGTCAGTAATACCAACACTTGCCCGCCGAATGTGACCATTCCCGTGGGGGTGCATCCGTGGACGGCAAAGGCAGATTACACACACTATTCCTATCGCTGTGACTTGGAGTGGAAAGACAAGATTTATGCTGTTGTTTCTTTCACAAAGCTGACTGAGGACAGTGTTTTGGTGCGCACATCGCTTGTCAACCATTCCGAATTGCCGCAAAACTGCCTTGTAAATTATTTTTCCGCACTTGAATTCCCCTCAAAATATACTACAACCGTGTCCTTGCCTGAAAAATGTATATTTAAAAAGGCTTTGGACTATGTGACCTTTGATTACAACACCCGCCGTCCGTGGGACAAGCAGGTCATGGACGCATTGCACAAGGGCGAATTTTTTGACGATGCGTTCACAGACCACCGTGGGCTTGGTGACCGAGATAATAATCGGTATATTTTGCAAAAGTTCCCGAAATTCGGAGAGGAAGCAGGGGACAGCGTATCCTATGTATTTGACGGTATCTCTGCATTTGAAAATCCTGTTTTAACCGTACGCTATCAAACAACAGGGGAAAAGGACAGCACCTTTACGCTGAACGGGAAAACAACCATTGTGTTTCCTGCCACACACAACGGTTTGCAAACGGTGCAAATTGCTTTGCCGCACGCAGAACAGGATACTTTGGATTTTTCTTTCGTTTCCCTCGGCACGGGTGGCGTGGAATTGGACTTTTTGGCGGTGACGGAGCAAGCGGACGCTATACAAATTGTTTGCAAAACGGAGAAACATCATTTTGTGCCGCAAATCCAAACCGCACTTTATTCGGACGGTGCGAAAGCGGTTTATCGGTATGACGGAGTAGAAAAACCGTTTGTATTGCGTACCTTTAACGACTCC
>JBJEPU010000114.1:0-1998 GCA_051881395.1 Candidatus Fimenecus sp. | reverse complement strand
TGGCAGAGACAGAGAGAAAGAAACAAAAGGGAGGAGCGATAATGAATAAGAAAATCGATAGCTTATATGCGGCACTTATGCTTATAGAAATTCTATATGAGCGTGGGCTTATAAACAAAGCCACACTTGACGCCGTGAGAGAAAAAGTTAAATCCGAAAATCCGCACAATTCACAGGCAGCATAATGTCAAATATACTTAAAAACACAAGGAGGAATTTTTATGACAAACACAATTTTTAAAAACAACACGAAAATCGGAAATCCTTACGATTTTCTTGACCGCAACAGACATCGCAAAATGGTCTTTTACGGCCGTGTGTCCACCGAACACGAAGCACAGATGGCTGCTCTTGAAAATCAAATTGAATGGTACGATGACCAAGCGAAATATCACCCCAACTGGGAGGTGCTGAACAAATATATCGACGAGGGAATAACAGGAACGCAGGCGAAAAAGCGACCGGCATTCCTGCAAATGATAGAGGACGCAAAGAAAGGAAAATTTGATTTGATTGTAACCCGTGAGGTCTGCCGATTTGCAAGAAACACCGTTGACACCCTTGTTACCACAAGAGAACTGAAAAATATCGGCGTTGAGGTGTATTTTGTAGAGGATAATATTTGGACAATGGACGGAGACGGTGAACTTCGACTGACAATTATGGCAACTCTTGCACAAGAGGAAAGCCGCAAGACCTCGGAGCGTGTAAAAGCCGGACAGCATATCAGCCGCCAGCAAGGTATGGTGTACGGCAGAGGAAATATCTTGGGTTATAACCGTAAAGCAAAATCCACATACACGATAAACCCCGAGCAGGCGGAAACCGTGCGAATGATTTTCGATATGTACTTACAGGGCGAAATGGGCGCCTCCAAAATTGCGAACGAGCTCACCCGGCTTGGACGAAAAAACGCATCGGGTTTGGTAAAGTGGTCACCGTGCGTAATTACGAGAATTGTTAATAACCCTACATATATGGGTTATCAGGCTTACGGAAAATCATACAGCAACAACTATCTTGAACAAAAGCGAATACTTAATAACGATTTTTCCACATATATGCTCGTAAAAAGCGATTATGAGCCTATTATAACCGAGGAAGAATGGTATCGGTGTCAGGAAATCAAGCAACGGAGAGTAACAAAAACAATAGGCGTTTCTACCGACGGCAAGAAGAAACAACCGAATCACGGCAAAAACGAAACAAAAGATCTGTGGGCAACCAAATTGAAATGCCGATGCGGAGCGTCATTCCGCAGAAACCGCTGGCACAAAAACAACAACGCCCCTTGGTCATACGGATACCTGTGCTATAACAGGCTGAATAACGGCTCCGCTCAAAAACGGCGTGACGCAGGATTGGACGATACCGGCTACTGCGACCAGACCGAAATACCCGATTGGAAGCTGGAAATGATGGGCAAAATGATTATGGAGCAGGTATGGCGGACAAGAGCCGAAGATATAAAGCTTGCCTGCGAGATACTTCAAGAATGTTATAAACCGGATAGTAAAGCTCCTCAACAAAACAAATCGGTTATGCTTGCAAATATCGAAAAACTGAAATCCAAAAAAGATATTCTTTTGGATATGCGCAGCGACGGCGAAATCACAAAAGAGGAATTTTTGAAAAAGAAAGAAGACATTGATAAAAAGATTTCACAGTTGACCGCAGAATATGAAAAAGACGATTGCCCGACCGAAAGCGACGAAGCGGGTTTGGAGCTTAGTAAAATTGAAGCGGCGCTGAATGAGCTGATTGATTTTTCTAAGCCGGTCTTGCCCCGTGAAATTTATCAAAAGTTTGTTTCAAAAGTTACGCCTTACAGCAAAACACATTACAGGTGGTATCTGAATTTAGACGGCACGGGAACACAGACGGCAGATGTTAAGGTGAACGGCAGAAAATCTAATGCGGCTGTCGCATTCTGCGACGAGGGGGAAATTCCCCCGGTACATTTTAAAGAGATTATTTTCTTTAATATTTTGAAACAGG
>JBJEPU010000113.1:0-10684 GCA_051881395.1 Candidatus Fimenecus sp. | reverse complement strand
CAACGGTTTCCGCTTTGGAAAGCGTTTCCAAGTAGTTTGCACCCTTAATCAGCACACCCTGCTTTGACGCCCCGCCGATACCGCAGAAAAAGGTTAGCGGCAAAGACACAACCAACGCACACGGGCAGGAAACCACTAAAAATGTCAGCGCTCGCGTCACCCAAACAGAAAATGGCTGTTTAAAAATCAAAGGTGGAATCAGCGCGAGCGCAAGCGCCGCAAACACCACACATGGCGTGTAATATTTTGCAAATCGCGTAATAAAATTTTCACTTTTCGCTTTTTTAGAGGTTGCATTCTCAACCAAATCCAATATTTTGGAAACTGTGCTTTCCCCGAATACACTTGTCACCCTTGCCTCAATCAGTCCGTTTTGATTGACGGAGCCACTAATGATATTATCTCCCACGCGGCAGGTCACGGGTACGCTTTCCCCGGTCAGGGCGGAGGTATTCACCGTCGTCTCCCCTTTTGTAACCACAGCATCCAACGGAATTTTTTCACCCGGCTTAATTTCAATTATTTCCCCGATTTCGACTTCTTCCGGAGAAACCGTCTTTACATCCCCGTCCCGCAGGACATTGGCATAATCCGGGCGAATATCCATCAAAGCGGCAATGGATTTTCTGCTTTTACCGACCGCAATACTCTGAAACAACTCACCGACCTGATAAAACAGCATCACAGCAACCGCCTCGGGATAATCTGCAACGAAAAATGCGCCGAGTGTCGCAACCGACATCAAAAAATTTTCATCAAATACCTGCCCGTGCACAATGTTGCGCAAGGCTTCAAACACCACATCATACCCTACAATCGCATATGGGATAAAAAATGTAAGCAAACGCACAACGCCGTCGGTCGGCAATGCCCACACAACGACTAACAGTACTGCGGCAAGGACAATACGAAATAAGTTTCGTTTTTGTTTACGGGACATATTACACACCTCAATAAATCAGTCGGCAGTCGCGTTCAACCTTACGACAGGTTTTTTCAATCTTTTTCAATAAATCCACCGTAATTTCACTGTCTGTTTCCAAGGTCAGCTTTTGCGTCATAAAGTTTACAGTCGCCTGTTTGACCTCGGGCATTTTATTGATGGCATCTTCCATTTTTGCAGCACAGTTGGCACAATCCAACTCTTCAAATTTATATACTTTCGTCATTTTACATATCCTCCTCGGTTAAATGCTCAAATCCTTGCCCGATAATAGAACGGACATGGTCATCCGCCAAAAAATAAATGATGGTTTTACCCTCGCGGCGATTGGCAATCAGTTTTGCGTCTTTGAGTACTTTTAATTGGTGTGAAATTGCCGACTGCGTCATCCCCAACAGCTCGGTAATTTCCCGCACACAAAGCTCTTGCTCAAACAGAGAAAATAAAATTTTCATACGGGTGGTATCCCCGAAAATTTTAAATAAATCCGCCAAATCGCAAAGCGCCTCGTCCTTCGGCAATTTCGTTCGCGCGTAATCCAACGCGACGATATGGTCATGGTTATGCATCAAATGCGTCTCCCTTCATATGAATTTACATTCATATATTACCACTATTCATATGAATTGTCAATACTATATTATAAAAAATCCGCAGGAAAATTCCTACGGATTTTTTAAAAGATTATTTTAAATTCAAATCGGGCGGTATGCGGTGGTCATACATATAACTGCCGAAGTTGATAGGCTGTAAAAACACCTTTGCTTTGGTGAAAAAGTCGGACAAGCGACTGCCGTTCGGCACAATATCGCCCGCCCCGAAGAAAGAAATGTCATTTTTCAAATCTTCGACCGTTGTACCGTCAGGTACCACTTGGGTAACCACTTTCGGCTCGCCCGGCAACAAATCAAAATAATTGTCTGAAAACGGCTGTTTGTTGGATTTGGAATAGATTTGCAAAAAGCGCACATAGCTTTGCGATTGCAAAGTAAGCGTTGCTTGATTGCCTTGCACCTGTACCTGCATTTCCACCTGTGTTTTCGGCAAATGCAAATCCTTTTCAGGAGCAAACAGCAAAGTTTTTTGCGCAATAACACCTTTATGAATTAACTGCACAACCAATACGCAGGATTTTAAGTCACCAAACTTTCGCAAACTTGAAAGAGACAGTGTTGATAAAACACGGCTTTCAAGTGCAGGTAAATCCACAGGTCTTACTTCATCTCCCGTACGAATTTGACCGTTAAAATCCATAAGCGTGTATTGTACACAGCAAGAACTTAACGGCCTTGTCGTATCATTGATGCCGTAGATCTTTACACAGTCTTTTGAATCTTCTAAAGAAATTGTAATCGGCGCGTTAAAGTGCCGCGCACAGTATTGCAAGGCTTTATAATTCCCGAAATAATCCATACTTGCCCAACTGCAAACCGGCCAGCAGTCATTCAACTGCCAATACATAGATCCGTTACATCTGCCGCGATTGCGTCGCCAATGCTCGGTCGCATCGCGCACACATTCCTCTTGGCAAATTTGTGAGAGATAAATATAATCTTCAAAACGCTTCGGCAAACGGAAACGAGATGTAATATAATACGCCATTTTCATATTGCCGCTGTTGCATTTTTGGTGGGCGGAAAACACTTCGCTGGTCAACGAATAGTCTTTGGGCGTTGCATAGGTTTCAATCGTCTTTAAATCCGGCAGACTTTCAAAGCCGAATTCACTGCAAAAACGCGTCATACGCTTACGGTAATAAGTCAGCGGCTGTAAACCGTGCCACACCGCCCACAAATGCGTATCCCCGACATTGTCACGGTCAAAGCCTTTCATATATGCCGTTCCACAGGGACTGCCCGGGATATAGGGGGTTTGTGTGTCGAGGCTTTGCATCCATTCAGGCAGAATGTGATAGAAAAACTTTTCTGTCCATTCCATGTAATTTAGGCGCGTACGCCACGCAATAGACATGGTTTCAATTTCATTGTTGCCGTTCCAAAGCGCCAAAGACGCGTGATGCCGCAAGCGTTTTACATTATATTCGACTTCTTTGTGCACATTCTCAAGCAGTGCATTATCAAAGAACGGATACGGCTGACAGGCGAAACAAAAATCCTGCCAAATTAAAATGCCGTCGCGGTCACATTTTTCATACAGTGCGTCGCTTTCATAGTACCCGCCGCCCCAAATGCGCAACATATTCAAATTGGAAAATTTGACCGCTTGCAAATCGTATTCCAACCGTTCGTCAGTGTAACGGTTGATAAAACTGTCGGTGGGAATCCAGTTCGCGCCCTTGATAAACAGCGGCACACCGTTCAAAATAAATTGGAAGTTCTCACCGTATTCGTCTCGCGTACGGTTCAAAAAAATTGTGCGCAGACCGATTTTCTTTTCTGCCACATCGAGCACCGAACCGTCTTGTGCCACAATCTCAACCAACACTGTATATAACGGCTGTGTTTCAGTAGTCGATAAATCCCGCGTCCACCACAACTGTGGATTTTCAATTTGTACTGTGTTTTTGGATATATTATCCTGCTTTAAAGGTGTGACTTCATCTAATAGAACTCGATTTCCCGGGGAAAGCACACGTGCGCGACAAAGCAAGTCGGCATTTTCCGAACAGCAATCCAACTCTGTATGTATATCGAGCCGCACGGCATTGTCACTATGCGTTTGCGCAATCAGAATATCGGAGATTTTTGCAACATTATACCCAACAACAGCAATATCCCCTGAAATACCGCTCGGTGGCAATACGGGACCCCAATCCCAGCCAAAATGGCATTGCGGCTTACGAATATGCGGAATGCCGTCTTGTCCGTTGTTGTTGCGCGGACATTTTTCAACCGCCTGTTTTTCTTTCACATAGTTTACAGGCGAATGAAACAAAATGCGTAAGGTATTGTGTTCTTGCAAATGTGGTTTCACGGAAAACGCATATTTTAAATGCGCATTTTCGCCGTGGCCGATACACTCGCCGTTCAAATAGACATCGCAAATCGTGTCTAAACAACTGCACGCCAAATCAATTCGGTCACACGAAAGGAGCTCACTTGAACAGTCGAACGTCTTTTGATATTCCCAATCGGTGCAGGCAACCCAATACACATTTTTTTCGTTTGTGCCGACAAACGGGTCGGGTATTTGCCCAAGGCGCAACAAATCCAAGTAATTGCACCCGGGCACAACCGCCCTTTGCCATTCGCCTTTTTCCGCTTCTCGGAACAACCAATCCCCGTTTAAATTTACTTTCATTTTCCCGTCCTCAAAATGGGGTTACCCATTTGCTTTTTCACTTAAAAATTGAATAAATTTATAAAATTTGAAATTCGTTTTACGAAGCAACATCAGTTTTTTGCTGATTTGACCCGAACGCACATATACATCGGGATTTGCCGCCTTAACCTTTGCGTCAAAATCTTTGAATTCGGCAATCACCGCTTTGTCATCCCACGAGAAGCTGGAATAAATCGTGCTTTGTGTTCTGACAATCTCCGCAACGCGTGTTTCAATGTAATTTACATACTGCGGTACGGCATTCGGTTGGTTTTTATATTCGCGGGCAAAGTCCAACAAATGCAGACACACACGGGTGTGGTCATCTTTGTGTTTTTGAAAGCCTTTGATGCTGACACTTTGCGTATCGAGCGCCAAACGATACATATACACATAGCAGTCGAAAAAGGTTACGGTTTTCACAAACGGAACGGGGAATAAAACATATTCCACATCCACATAAAAGCACTTTTCGTCCAGACGGATTTGGTTGTCCTTTAAAATGCTTGTTTTGATAACCAAAGCATGCATCGGAAGAAGCTTCTTTTCACAAACTTGCGCAAATGCATATTCATGGTTCGGCTCTATGAAATCAAAGGTAATCGGTTTTGATTCAGAAACATCCTCATAATATTCATAGTAATTCGTAAACACAAAATCGGAATCGCAAGATTTCAATGCGTTTACAAGAGTGACAAAGCCTTCCGTATCTACCCAATCGTCGCCGTCAACCACTTTGAAGTATTTGCCGCGAGCCTCTTCAATGCCGACATTGATTGTAGACCCGTGGCCGCCGTTTTCTTTGGAAATCACGCGGAATGTATCCGGATATTCTTCGGCATACTGCTGTGCAATTTCCGCTGTACGGTCTTTTGAGCCATCATCGACAACCAAAACTTCAATATCTTGTAATACACGGTCTATCACAAAAGAATTCAGCGTATTCTCCAAGAATTTTTCAACATTATAAGACGGAATTGTGATTGTGATAACCTTTTCCATCGAAATACCTCATTTATTTCTTTAATTTTTGATTTACAAAAACGAATAGTTTGAGCAAAGTATAATGCTCACCGTACAGCAACGAAAAAATTAACTGCTCGCGCTTTGTCAAAGTCGAAAAATACGGACTGTTTTGCGGAATAAAGTCAGGAACTTTTTCCGCAAGATTGGCTTTCAGCGCACGCATCGCCGGCACGGTTTCTCCTGAAAAATTCATAATTTCACGGCAAGGCAAAAAATAGCCGTGGAAGAAATACATCCAATCCAACTGTGTTTGATATTTTTCGTAAAGCTCTGCCTCTTTATAAAACGAAAACACAGAATCGACTGCCGCGATACGGTCATTTTTTGTTTTTTCAATATTGCCGCTTGTCATAATGGAATGCGCACGAGTAAGATATTTATACGGATAATACGCTTTTAAACAAGCTATTTTACCAGCTTGCGGATATAGCTTCGGAATGGTTCGTAAGTCTTCATACCAAACCCTCGGCGGAAATTTAATCTGTGAAAAAAGAGCCTTGCGGAACAGTTTGTTGCAAGCGGACGGCGTCATGAAAAGAAGGTCTGGCATATCCTCCAAGCGAACGGCGCTTTCTGTAAGTTGTTCAGGTAAATTATAGGTATAGCTGACCTCTCCGGATTCCGTCACCTTTTGATAACCGTAGGCCACAATATCCGCGTCGGTTCTTTCAGCATGGGTGTAAACCGTTTCAACCAAATCCGTATCTACATAATCATCCGAATCAATGAAAAGCAAATACTCCGCTGTTGCCGCATGTATACCTGTATTTCTGGCTTCACTAAGTCCGCCGTTTTCCTGATGCAACACCTTAATACGCGCATCATTTTGTGCATAGTTTTCGCAAATGTCGCCGCTGTCATCCGTAGAACCGTCATCTACCAAAATAATTTCAATATCCCTTTCGGTTTGGTTTTGAATCGATGCAACGCACTTCGGCAAATATGCCGCAACATTATAGACGGGTACAATTACGCTGACTTTCGGCATAGAAATTACTCCTTATGTGTTTTATCAAACAGCAATTTTGCGTGTGCTTGGTTGAGGGAATGCATCAAATAGCCTAAGAAAGACCAAAACAGGAACGCCCCGCCCGTATTCATATAGAATGTCTCGGAATAGAACATCATGGACACAAATACGGGTAAAAAGCATAGCAACAGAAAAGTATTGTATTTGTATTCTTGCCCTTTGACCTTGAAGAAATAACGGAAAATCACCGTTAAAACCGAAGCAATGAAGCAAAGCAACAAGAATATACCCAAAATACCTTGGCTGACCAAAATATCCACAAAACTATTGTGCATACTTGCAAACTTACCGGAATCATTGTTGACAATATAGGTTTCCGGCAAATGTTCCTCCGCATACGGCACATAATTACGGAAAGTAATCCCCAATACCGGGCTGGTTTTGAAAATTTCCAACCCACTTTGCCAAATCGCAAAGCGACGGTTGCTGACATCATTGTTGATATCCGAATCCGTTCGACCGATGATAATTTCCGGGATTTCGGACTCGGTATATTCGCCGTTTTTGATTTCACGCTCATATTGCCAAGTTTTTAGAGCATTGCCGCCCATCTGCACCACTTTCAAAACGCCTATGGACGAAAGAGCCAAAAGCAACGCTAGCACAAAAGAAACCGCACCGCGATATACAGTTTTTTTGTCTTCGATTTTTTTCCACCGTAAACCAAACAGGTATGTTGCTGCGGCAACGGTAACCAACAGAGCCACCATTCCCGTTCTCGAATCCGAAAATGTGATATACAAAAATTCAAGCACGCAGTTTACAATTAGAAAAAACCGCACACCTTTCTTGGAACCCTTAAAGAACATCACAGACAAAACTATGGAGATAATGGAAAACACAGCGCCGTAGTTCGGGTCGGTATATAACCCCCAAAGACGGTTCCAAACGAAACCGGTAATCACAGCCGTTTCACCAACTTCACGATAGTTGTTATAATCCCCAATCAGCATAACGATTGCCGCAGCTGCCATTAAACATGTATACGCCAAAAAGAACCATCCAAGCACACGGATTTCCCGTTTGTCTTTTTCAATCGGTCGGTCATTGTCATATGTATACACAATGAAAAACTGTATAACCATCCAAACCATGGCCTGAATATTTTCAGTCAATCCATATGCACGAGTAAACAATGCGGATAAGCAATAACTGCCGCAAAACAAAACCAGCCAAAGAATACCGCGGGTTTTTGAAAATTGTTTCAAGTGTACAAACCGATATAGGAAAACAACCGCACCCAAGGCCGCAACTGCATAGGAAAACACAGATAGTCCCTTTGTCAAAGCAAAAAGGCTGTTAAAAGACAATAAAACCAACAAAAAATATATGCATTTAAACCAAGTTATATCCACAAACCAATTGGAAATTTTTTTTACCATTTTTCTTTCCTCACACTAAATTTTTGAAGTCCTGCGCATTTATATCATATCCCGCGGCAGAAATTTCCGCTTTGCGATTTTTGCGTAAAGTGTTTTTCGCTTGCAATAGGGCGTTCGCCCAATCCTCTGCAGCAGTTTGCGTATCAATCGGCAAAAAAGAACACAAATCGGTTGCTTTTGCCTCCGGCGGAATACGGTCACTGCAAATGCACGGTAGACCAGCCGCTTGTGCCTCAATCGCAACCATCCCCAATCCCTCAAACACAGACGGAAATGCAAATACATCCATGGCCTGCAAATACAGATTGGCATCCGTTCGCCTGCCGACAAATAAAACTGCGTCTTCTACGCCGAGTTCTTTTGTCTGCATACGGACGCTGTCTAAAAGAGGTCCGTCGCCAATCAATAAAAGGTGTGACGATGGGTCTTTTTGGTGTACTTTTGCAAAAGCATGCAACAAAAAGCTGTGATTTTTCGGATATAGAAAATTCCCGATGTGTCCAATCACAAACGAATCCTCTAACTGCAATTCTGTACGCAGTTGCGTACGCGTTTCCGGATTATATGCAAATAAATCTGTATCAATAGCATTCAATACAACCTGAAATTGATTGCTATTTACGATTTTTTCGGGAAACATCCACAAACCGGCGTTTTTTGAACAGGCATAAAAATCCGTTCCGAAAGTATACAAAAACATACGACAAATTTTATGCAACAATGTGAACACCGCACGCTTATACGGATTTTGTGCATCATATCCCGTTGCATGGCTGTGTATTACAATTTTTTTCACGCCGCACCGTTTTGCCGCCAAAGGACCGACAAATCCGAGCGCCGTAGATAAGTTAAAATATACCGTATCATATTTTTTTTGCGATAGAATACGTTTAAAATCTCGGTATTGTCCGAACGGATTGGAAAATCCGGAAGTTTGGAACAAATCAGCGTCGTTTTTTTTCAATTCTTTCTGCAAAGGCTCTGAAATCCGATTGGTGAAAAAATCAAACTCCGCATTTTGATGGTTTAATTCATGAAATAAATTTAAGATATACCGGTCAATCCCCCCCGCCTTGCCATCTATAATCGGACCGATAAGAACTCGCTTCATACATTCACCCCCGGATTTTCACCGATTTTGCTTTGCTTTTGAAAAAATCTGCGGAAAATATTTTTTTACAATGTATATGATTCGACCGAGCAATAAACAGCCGGATATACTTTGCTTTCTTAAAAGCGAGACAAATACACGGACAATCGTACTGTTACCGTAAAAAGACGGTAACAGTTCTTTATATAATGCATCCTGCGAATACAACTGCTTCAAAAAATTTCGACGCGCGGAAAAAGACATTTGCGCACGCTTGTCACAATTTCGTTGCAGAGCGGAAAAAATATACCGCGCATAAATATCAGCCAAAATCCTACGGACTTCGTCGGTATCTTTATTCCAATCAATATATAAATCCAAAAGAGCCTGTACACGCTGACAATGCAACGGAAAATAATCCGACACAAACTTAGCGGTCAAACTACCGTCCAACCGTTTCATATAATGGTATGGTGTGCTATTCAAAACGTTGATTTTTTCAGCCGTTTTAACAAAATCAATATTAAATAAAATATCTTCAATCAACGTAATTTTCTGAAATACCAGTCTCTGTGTACGTATGTTTTCCAAGCGATAGAATTTGTTCCATGCGTAGCCAAGCAATGTTTTTTGCTCTAAATGGATAACTTCCTCTTGTACTTCATCACGCGTTTTGCAAAATAACGACACATCATACCCAACGGAAAATGAATTCTGCACCGTGCCGTCCGCATCACAGTAATCTTCTTTTAAACCGAATACAACCATGTCTGCATCATTTGCTTCCAAAGATGCATACACCTCTTGCAAAACAGTTGGTTCAATCGTGTCGTCCGAGTCCATAAAACTAACATAAGTACCGGCTGCCTTGGAAAGCCCTGCATTTCGCGCATAACTCAGCCCGACATTTTCAGACAAGTGTAACACTTGCACGCGCGTATCTAACGCCGCAAATCGGTCACAAATGACCGCAGAGCCATCCGGCGAACAATCGTCCACCAATATCAGTTCAAAATCGGAAAAGGTTTGTTGGAGAACACTGTTCACAGCCGATTCCAAATAGTTTTCTACATTATAAACCGGCATAATCACGCTGAAAAAAGGTTTTTCTTGCATAATGCACCCCTTTACCGCTTTGCCTTTAAGGAGGCAAACAGCTTCACATTACCGGATTTCACCTTGGAAATCACACATCCTTCCAAATAGGTCAGCGATACGCTTTGCATGTGAATCGGAATCAGCATCAGCTTCATATAAGCGGATTGCGCACGCATAACCGGCAACAACGCCTTCACCTTTTCATTAGAGATAATTTTGCGAATTTCGGCTTTTTTCTCTTTCGCAGACATGGTACAACTTTTATTCGTCACATTCTCCACACAGCCGATGACGCGCTCAATATAACGGCGTGCCAAGAACTCACGGCTGTTTTCGTCATCCACGCCCCAGTGGCGGTATAGGTCAACCATCCAACCGTGTTCTTCCTCGCGCTTTGCATACATATCGCTGCGATATTTGGTCGTTTCAGACTCGGCGCGCTTACGAATAAAGTGATAGTATTTCCCGGGAATGACTACCACGCGCTCTACATCACGCAGAACACTTAAATTAAAAGGAAAATCATCCCAAAACGTATTTGGAAAATACAGTTTATTGTCACGGATATACTCTCCCGAATACAATTTATTCCACGGTGTATACAATAGGTTTTGGTCAAACAGCCGGTATGCATCCTCGCGAAATTCCCGTTGAGAAACATAAACCTTACCGTCTACGCCCTGCTCCTGCGTATATTTTTCCGTATCGGAATAATAGGTATCAATATAATAACCGGAAACCACCAACTGCGCACGGTTTTCCTCCGCCGCCGCGACCATATCGGCAAGCATGGTCGGCTCAGCAATATCATCGGAATCCATAAAATAAAAATA
>JBJEPU010000112.1:0-2000 GCA_051881395.1 Candidatus Fimenecus sp. | reverse complement strand
CGGAACGGTCAAGACCGTTCCCTACGCGCCGACAAACGCATATGCACAAAGCAAGGAACGCCCCCGCATAAGCGAGGGCGCAAAATCCAGTTTAAAAATTATCAAGCAACGATTTGTAGAATTCGCAGTAATCGCTGCGTCCCTCGGCGGTGAAGGTCATCGCCTCACGCGGGTGGCGGTTCAACTGCCCTGTGAACATATACTGTAAATCATAGCCCCAAGTCACGCCTGACGCTTTCAGCGGCAACATATATTTTTCGATGAAGGTCAAAAGGCTGTAAAGATTGTACTTCGGATTTTTTAAGAAGCCGAGCAACAGCTCCATTGCGCAGTTGCCCGCGCCGCGCCCCATACCCTGTGCGGTCGCATCGAGGAACGATACGCCGTAGGAAAGCGTTTCAATCGTATTGGCGAACGCCAAATTTTGATTGTTGTGCGCGTGAAAGCCGACCTTTTTGCCCGATTTTTCCGCCGCCGCCAAATAGGTTTTGGCAAGTTCGGAAGCGTTTTCGGGGTACAAAGAGCCGTAACTGTCCACCAAATAAATGACATCAACATGGGAATTGCCGAGCATTTCAAGCGCTTCTTCGACCTGATTTAAGTTCGCCTGTGAAATCGCCATAATGTTGCAGGTGGTTTCGTAGCCGAGTTCGTGGAAATACTCAATCATTTCAATCGCCGCGGGGATTTGGTGAATGTAACACGCCACGCGCACCATATCAATGACGCTTTCGCTCTTCGGCAGAAAATCCGTTTTGAAATCACAACGCCCGACATCTGCCATCACCGCGATTTTCATATCGGAGACATTCTCGCCGACGATGGCGCGAATATCCTCCTCTTTACAGAATTTCCATTTGCCGAAATCCGCTTCGTTAAACAAATTGCGGCTCGCCTTGTAGCCGAATTCCATATAATCTACGCCGCTTTTGATGTTGGTTTTATAAAGCTCGGTGACGAATTCGTCCGTAAATTCAAAATTGTTGCAGAGCCCGCCGTCACGAATGGTTGCGTCGAGCACCTTGATGTCGTCGCGGACACCCATTAAATTGCCTTTTCTTGCCATACCTATCTCTCCTGTGTTTGCTGTTGTTTGTCGCTTTAAAACTTTAAAGCGTGTTAGTGATTGGTATTATAACACCGTACACAGGATTTGTCAAATGCTTTTCGGGGATTTTTTTAATTTTTCGGGAGATTTTTGTAAGTGCGGCGGATTTTAGCGGACAGCAGATAGGATAGGCGCGAAAATCCGCGTAGGGAACAACCTTTGTGTTGTTCCGCGGAAGCGTATCGAATTTTGACGGATGAACACAGTTCAACCTGTTACCAGTCCAAATCTTTCGAGAACACCTGTTCACCGCTGTTATTCCACGCTTCCAAGCGATAGCCGTCCGCGGAAAGCGACAATTTGCTTGCAATGAACACACCGTCATTGTGCCCGCCGTCTACATAAATGCGCAAGCCGTTTTCTTCTTTATAGTCACAAATATGATAGTGACCGCTTAAAATCTGCGTTGCCCCGAGCCGCAAGAGTTCCGTTTGTGCGCGCGTGCGCAAATCTTCTTCAATGGCAATGTCGCTGTCGTGCACAAGCGTCAGCGTTTTATTTTCGGATTTCGGCAAGGTGCAAAGCCAATCCACCATTGCCGCACGGTAGGCGCCGTAATTGACCATTCCGCCGTATTCGGGGTGGTTGTCGGGTTTATCCTCGCCGCTGTCAAGCACAAGGAAATTGTAGTCCCCGTAAGCGGTTTCATAATAAAAGCCGTCTAAGCCGAGGTAATCCGCCAATTTCGAGGCATAGCCGCCGCGCGTTTCGTGGTTGCCGCGCACATAAATCACGGGCTTTGTTCCGCCCGATACCGTGCCGCCGAATTCTACGATATTTTCGACAATATCATCTTCAAACATCAGCCCCGGCACAGCGTCGCCGAGCAAAATCACACCGTCAAAATCGCCGACAGACGCAATGGCGTCATATGCCTTTTGCAGTCTTGTAT
>JBJEPU010000111.1:0-10692 GCA_051881395.1 Candidatus Fimenecus sp. | reverse complement strand
ACGCGCAAAGCGCGTGACGGAGGGGCAAAATCATATCGAAATCTACGGACGGGCGCGCAATGCACGCCCCTACGCCCGTATTGTATTTTGTGCGTAGGGAACGGGCAATGCCCGTTCCGTTAATCCCCCCACAAATCCAAAATTATCTTTTATATCGAATTCCTCGCGGAATACTTAAATCCGTTTCGCGTCATTCGCCTGAAAATTTGTCATAAGTTTAACAAAAGTTTATAATCCAACTGTAAAATACTCCCCAAAGTGGAAATAGTATGTAACGAACCGAAATAAATGGGGTGTATTTTATGAAAAAACTTTCGGAACAGGCATGGAACCGTAAAAATGACGGATTACGCCGCACGGCGGTATTCTTGGGCGCGTCGGCGGTAATTTTAACCTTTTCTCTTTGCGCGCCGCCCAATGCCGAACGCTTTGATATGATTGGTATGGAGCTGGCGGTTGTGGCGCTGGCGATTTTCCTGTGGAAATTCCCGATTGGCATTTATTTTTCCGCCAATCTGTTCACGCTGTCAGCGGCGGCTGGGTCGATTTTAAAACTGTATGATCGTTTCCCCGGCTATGACCGCGTGGTGCATTTCATCAGCGGGCTGTTGCTCGGGTATATCGGCGTCTATCTCATCAACCGCATTTTTGCCCGCCTGCACACGGAGAGTATCCCTGTGCTTGTGGTGCTGTTTGCGGGTATGTTCGCGTTTTTCGGCGCGGGATTTTGGGAAATCGTTGAATTTTTGACCGACTGTGTTGTGCATATGGATGTCCAGCACGGCAATACCGATACCATGGGCGATATTGTTGCAGGGTATTTGGGCGGCATTTTATATCAAGGATGTTTGTTGTTCCAATACCGCAAATATTTTTCCAAAGCCAATATTATGAAATTTATTAAGGGCGAGCCTGTACCTGCGAATGCCGCCGCATTGCAAAAGGAGCATGCCGCCCGATAAACAGGGGGCAAGCTCTATGCTGAAAAAACGGGAATACATCTTTTGGATTGCGATGTTTTGCGGGCTGACGCTGTTGTTGCTTTCGGTGGGTACGGTGTACGATTTGCAAATCGACTGTGCGCTTTACAATCCCGAAAACGGCTTTGCGCGGTTTTTGCAGGACTACGGCGAGGTGCCGCGCTTTGCGCTGTGGGGTCCTGCCGCGGCGGTGCTGTATGCTACGCGTGAATGGGAATGTGAAACCTCCGTTGCGCTGATTGACAAATTGCGCCGCAAAAAAGGCGGCCTTTCCGAAAAGGCAAAGGCGACGCTTTTGAAAATCGCAAATTGGGGCTTCGGCATCGGCTTTTTGGTGCTCGGCTATTTCAGCTGGCAAAAGCTCATCAAAAATGTGGTGAAGCATTGGTTTTCGGACGAGACAAAAGAAACCGTGCTGTATACGGTGTTTTTGGTAACGGTGATTTTGGCGGTTGATGTGTTGGCGGCATATTTTGCAAAGCGCAAAATCAGCGAAAAGACCTTGCGCGCTTTAAAGCCGCTTGCGTATGGCGGCATTGTATTCGGTATTTTGTACCGTGTGAGCATTGACCCGATTAAAAACTTAGTCGAACGCACGCGGTTTTACGAAATGCTGACGGTGTACGATGACCGTGCCTTTACGATGTTTACCCCGTGGTATCAAAAGGGCTTCGGCGGCTCGTCGTTCCCGTCGGGGCACACGGCAAGCGGCGCGGCACTGTTTTTGAGCCTGACGCTGTGCGATACCTTGGATTGCTGTAAAAATAAGGAACGGCTGTTCTTCCTGCTCTCGTGGGCTTTTACTTGGCTGTTGGGCTTTACGCGTATGATTATGGGTCGGCACTTCCTGTCCGATGTGGCGGCAGGTGCGCTGTTGGGCTTCTTGTTTGCGATTGCGGCGCGGGAATTGTTTGTCCGCCGTGCGGCAAAGAAAATCGGCCTCGTCGCGTGAAATAGGTGAAAAACAAAACCGCGGCACGCTTGCAAAGCGCGCCGCGGTTTTGTTGCGGGTGGATGAATTAGGGTTAGTATTTGTAGGAGGCGACGACTCGGGGTCCCACCCTGTAAACTACATTCCGTAGGGTAACGGTCTTGACCGTTCCGCAAAATCATATCAAATTACGCGGGCGAACGCAGTTCGCCCCTACGCACGCAATATATTTTTTCGCGTAGTGTCGGGGAATTTCCCTGTTAGGGGAAATGTCTATTTTAATAATGTAGGGGGCGGCTTGCCCCCGTCGTTTGATGCCCGTTTTCGGAGAAAATCCACGCCCGCCCGTAGATAGATTGTTATTTCAACGGACGCGGTGTGTCAGTGAAGCCGAGAATATAATCCGCGGATATATTGTAATATCGGCACAGCGCTCTTAAATCGTCAATCGACAAATCCGCACGCCCATTTTCTAAGTGGGCGTATCCTTGTTGAGATTTGTTTAGAATTGCGGCGGCTTGCGCCTGCGTCATATCGTGGTCCTCGCGTAGGTTACGAATGCGTATTTGCTCCGGTTTCATATAGAAACACCTCCAAAATAATTTTAATATACTCAGATATTGAGTATTGACTTTTACTCAATATCTGAGTAAAATAGAACTAAATTTTTAAAGAAATAGGTGAAATTGTGTCTGCTATTTTAAAAAACTTATTTTACGGCAATCTAGTGCCCGCCGACCGTGCTTATGCATCGACGAATGCGGCAAAAGCGTTGCGGCAAGATGTGCAAAAACAAAATGATATTGCAGAGCAACTCGTGCGGTGTGCGGACGAGCGTGTGCGCGATTTGTTTGAGACTTATTGCGAGTTGCAGGCGCAAATCAGCAGTGCCGAGCAGGAAGAATTGTTCATGTATGCATTTCGGCTCGGTGCACAGTGGTGCGCCGAAGTCTTTTCACCGCGTGCCGATGCGTGCACGCAAGAGGATTTTTAAATTTGCATTTGTATTTATATGGCAGGGCGGGTGGTGATTCCCCTGATAGGGGAAATGTCTATTTTAATGATGTAGGGCGGGTGGCTTGCCCCCGCCGTTTGCGCCTGAATTCGGAGAATTTGCCCCCGCCACACGGTCGATGTAAATGAACGGCGGGGTCAAGACCCCGCCCTACCCTGAAAATGCATTGCGTGCGTAGGGACCGGTCTTGACCGTTCCGCAAACCTCCCCATTCATTGGGGAGGTGGCACGCGCAAAGCGCGTGACGGAGGGGCAAAATCACATCAAAATCCACGGGCGGGCGCATAAGCCCCGCCCCTACAATGGGGCGCCGAGTCGTCGCCCCCTACAAAGCCCAATTCCCATTCCGTTTTCTATTGCCTTCGCTTTTGCTTGCGCTTTTCCGGATTACACGGAAATGCCACGCATTCTGCGCGCCCTACTGTGCGGCCTTATGCTGTTTGCCTGTGCTGTCGATGCGATAATTGTCCCAATACAAAAGCTCCTCGACTGTCACAAATTGATACCCTTTTTCGGACAACGCCTGCAAGCACTGCCGCAACGCCTCGGGTGTGTTTTTGACATCGTTGTGGAACAGAATAATCGACCCGTTTTCCGCCGCCCCCGTCACGCGTGACACCATTTCCGCGACCTCTAACCCTTGCCAATCCAAACTATCCACCGACCATTGCACGGTCTGCATGGAAAGGCCCTCTGCGGCGGTGATGACATCATTTGTATAATCGCCCGACGGTGCACGCAGTAGTTTCGGCTTTTCACCGATACAGGCTTCAATTTCGGCATTGCATTTTTCAATATCCGCGGTAATTTCGTCCAAAGACAGCTTGCTGTATGCCTTGTGGCTGTCGGAATGGTTGCCGATGGTGTGCCCCGCCTGATAAAAAGCTTTGACCGCGTCCGGGTATTTGCGCACCCAATCCCCCACCACAAAGACGGTGACCTTGGCATTGTATTCCTCTAAAATGGACAGCAATTCGTCCGTATCCTCCGCGCCCCATGCCGCATCAAAGGTGATGGCAACCTTTTTTTCGGCAGTATCCACGCAATATACGGGGAGTTTTCGCTCTTGCGTTTTTGCCGTCTGTATGGTTTGAACCTGTTGTGACACGCCTGCCGCCACAAATACCGCCGACAGCATCAGTATCAACCCGATTGTAAGAGATTGTTTGGTTAAAAGCATATACCGTTTCATTTTACCGCCTCCTTAACAGGTGAGGGCGTGGCACCGACTCGGTGTCGCCCTCCTCACCTTAACTAATATGGTAACCCCCGACGAAAAATGCAAAAGAAACCCTTGACAAACTGAAAAAAATAGTGTATTCTATTCGAGCAATAAAGAAGAACCGTTCCGTTCTCACCTGTGAGTTTTGTATGAAACAGGTCAATACAAGGCAAACACCCCAAGTTACGGGGCAATTTGTGTGTATTTCGGCGTGAACGGGTTTTCGTTCACGCTTTTTTGAATTTTTAAGGAGTGATTGGTATCAGTACCAAAGAAATGCAAATCAATGAGCAAATTCGTGACCGCGAAGTCCGCGTCATCAGCGCAGACGGCGAGCAGCTCGGGATTATGTCGGCAAAAGAGGCGCTCAAAAAGGCGGAGGAGAAAAACCTCGACCTCGTAAAAATCGCCCCCAACGCCAAACCCCCTGTCTGCAAAATCATGGATTACGGCAAATATCGCTTTGAACAGGCAAAGCGCGAAAAAGAAGCGCGCAAAAACCAAAAGGTTGTCGAAATCAAAGAGATTCGTTTGTCCCTAAACATTGATACGCACGACTTTGAAACCAAAGCCAAGCACGCCGAAAAGTTCTTAAAGGCGGGGAATAAGGTAAAGGTTTCCATCCGCTTCCGCGGCCGCGAGATGGCGCATCCTGAACTCGGGAAAGCCTCTATGGAAAAATTTGCCGAGGCGTGCAAGGAATTTTCAACCGTTGAAAAGCCCGCGAAATTAGAGGGCAGACAAATGCTGATGTTCTTGGCGCCCGTAAAACAGTAACCATTATTTCAGGAGGAATTGAAATGCCTAAAATCAAAACCCACTCCGGAGCGAAAAAACGCTTCAAGCTGTCGAAAAACGGCAAACCGATTCGCGCACATGCAAACAAATCCCACATCCTTACCAAGAAGAGCACCAAGAGAAAAAGAAATCTTCGCAAGACGGCTGTTGCGGATACAACCAATCAGAAGCAGATTAAGCGTCTGATTCCCTACAAATAAGCGAAAGCGGCGTACCCGCAAAAGAAAGATTCGGAGGTAACTTACAATGGCACGTGTTAAAGGCGCTATGATGACGCGCAAAAGAAGAAATAAAACCTTAAAGCTCGCAAAGGGCTACTACGGCTCTAAGAGCAAACTGTTCAAGACCGCAAAGCAGGCGGTGATGAAATCCGGTCAGTATGCCTATATCGGCAGAAAGCAGAAGAAGAGAGATTTCAGAAGACTGTGGATTACCCGCATTTCCGCGGCTTGCAAGATGAATGGGATGAATTATTCCACTTTCATCAATGGGCTCAAAAAGGCAGGCATCGACTTAAACCGCAAGATGCTTTCCGAAATTGCTATCGCTGACCCCGCGGCATTCACCGCGCTGACCGAGCAAGCAAAAGCGGCATTGAAATAAGCGAAAACCACGCCTTGTGTTTGTCGGGGCGTGGTTTCCGTTTTCTTTTAGAGGAGGTGGAACAGGTTGGCATATCCTGTCTTGCAAAGTCGAACCAACGCGAAAATTAAAGACTGTTGTCGCCTGACCGCCTCGGCAAAATACCGACGTGAGCAGGGGCTTTTTACGCTCGAGGGACTTCGCCTTTGCGCGGACGCGGCGCAAAGCGGCTGTCAAGTGCAAACGCTGTTTTTGACCGCCGCGGCACAGCAGAAAGGCGGCGAACGGCTCGAAGCGCTCTTAGCATCGGCGCAGAATATTTTCACCGTTCCCGACGAGGTCGCCGCGAAACTGTCGGACACGGTTTCGTCACAGGGTGTCTTTGCCGTTTTACAAATGCTGCCCGAAACGGCGCTTTCCATACAAAAAGGCGGCAAATATGTGGTGCTGGATACGGTGCAAAATCCGCAGAATTTGGGGGCGATTGCCCGCACAGCGGAGGCATTCGGCGTAAACGGGCTGATTGTCGGCGGCGGGTGTGACCGCTATAACCCGAAAGCGTTGCGCGCGTCGATGGGCTCGCTTTTGCGCCTGCCCGTGTTTGAAACCGATGACTTGGCGGCAACCGTGCGGACAATCGGTAAAACCGTGCCGACCTTTGCTACCGTGCCCGACTGTACGGCAGAAAGCATCTGTGCGCAGGACTTTTCCGGCGGCGCGGCGGCGATTATCGGCAACGAGGGCAACGGTGTCAGCGAAGCGATACTCTCTGCGGCGCAAAAGCGCGTTACCATTCCGATGCGCGGCAACGCGGAGTCTTTAAACGCCGCGGCGGCGGCTACCGTTACCGTTTGGGAAATGATGAAATGAACGACGAGATTTATTGGATTTGGCTGCTGCGCTGTTTAGGGCCTGCCGCACCGATTGCGGATATGATAGAGGTGTTTGGCTCGGCGCGCGGCGTGTATGAGGCGGGCACAGCCGAATGGCGGCTGTCGGGGATACTGACCGCAAAGCAGATTGCGGCGCTCACAAAATATTCCCCGTCCGAGTCGGGCGGCGTTTTGCGTACCTGCCGCGAAAACGGCTGGGAAATTCTCACGCCCGACAGCGTGTATTACCCGCAAAAACTGCGCGAAATCCGCAACTTTCCGCCCGTATTGTTTTTGCAGGGAGACAAAGAAGTGCTCCTAAAAGAAGTGAAACTCGCCATGGTCGGTACGCGTAAAGCAACCCATTACAGCCTGCGGGTGGCCGCCGCATTGGCACAATCATTGAGTGCGGCGGGCGTAACGGTGGTTTCGGGCGGCGCGCTCGGCATTGACAGCGCCGCGCACACAGGTGCGCTTCGCGCGGGCGGCAAAACGATTGCTGTGCTCGGCTGTGGCTTGGGTACAGATTATTTGCGTGAAAATGCGGCATTGCGCCGCGAAATTTCCGAAAACGGCGCGCTGATTACGGAATTTTTACCGTTTTCGCCGGCGTCCAGAACGACCTTTCCGTTGCGCAATCGGATTATTTCCGCCCTGTCGCTCGGTACGGTGGTTGTGGAGGCAGGAGAAAAAAGCGGTTCCTTGATTACCGCGCGGTATGCTATGGAGCAGGGGCGCGATGTGTTCGCCGTGCCGGGGGATGTCATTTCCTCTGCCTTTACGGGTGCGAACAAGTTAATTCACGACGGCGCAAAGCCTGTATTTTCGCCGCTTGATATTTTGGAAGAATATGTTTATACTTACTCTTACACGATAAACATGCAAGCGGCAGAGCGCGTGTTTCAAGACTTACAGCAAATGTTCCTGCGCCGAGGCGCTCCTGCACACGGTGCGCACGCGCCCGCAAAGCAACAGGAAACGCCGCCCACGGCGCCCGCACACCCCGTCGGTACGCTCCCCGAAACAGCGAGCCGAAACGCCAAAGCGGTATACGCCGCTTTGGGCGACAGCGAACGGCACATTGACGAACTGTGCGAAACCGCCGCCCTTTCGGTCGGCGACACGCTTGCGGCGTTGACGGAATTGGAGCTGTACAGCTGTGCCGCATTAACACAAGGTAAAAAATATAAGAAAATATAGGAAGGTCTCAAATGTCGAATTTGGTAATTGTGGAGTCACCCTCCAAGGCAAAAACAATTCAAAAATATTTGGGTAAAGACTATAAAGTCACGGCGTCCGTGGGGCATATCCGCGATTTGCCCGCCGCAAAGCTGAGCGTGGATGTCAAAAACGATTTCGCACCGAAATATGCGATTGTCAAGGGCAAGGAAAAGCTGGTCAAGGAATTAAAGGAAATGGTGAAACAGTCCGACCGCGTCTACCTTGCGACCGACCCGGACCGCGAGGGCGAGGCGATTTCGTGGCATCTTGCCACAGTGCTCGGTTTGGATATGGACGACAAAAACCGCGTGAAATTCAACGAAATCAACAAAACCAGCGTGCAAAACGGCATTGCGCACCCTGAAAAAATCGATTTGGATTTGGTGGACGCCCAGCAGGCGCGCCGCATTTTGGACCGTTTGGTCGGCTATAAATTAAGTCCGTTTGTGTCGCAGAAAATTCGCCGCGGGCTTTCCGCAGGGCGCGTGCAGTCCGTGGCACTGCGCTTGATTGTGGACCGTGAACAGGAAATCCGCGCCTTTGTACCCGAGGAATATTGGACGCTGGACGCAAAGTTTACCGCCCCCACCTCAAAACGCGCGTTTGCGGCGAGCTTTGTCGGCGATGAGACGGGCAAAATCAAGGTGGAGACCAAAGAACAGTCCGACGCGATTCTTATGCGTTTGGACGGTGCGGAATATAAGGTGACAAGCGTCAAAAAGGGCACGCGCCGCAAAACACCTGCCCCGCCGTTTACCACATCTACCTTACAGCAGGAGGGCTCGCGCAAACTCGGCTTTCAGGGCAAGCGCACAATGAAAGTGGCGCAGGAACTGTACGAAGGTATGGAAGTGAAAGGCTACGGCGCAATGGGTTTGATTACCTATATGCGTACCGACTCCTTGCGCATTTCCGAGGAGGCGCGCGCCGAGGGCAACGCCTATATTGCGGAAAATTTCGGGAAAGAGTATCTGCCCGAAAAACCGCGGTACTATAAAACCAAAGCCTCTGCGCAGGACGGACACGAGGCAATCCGCCCGACCGTGCCGTCTTTGTCGCCGGACAAAGTAAAGGACAGTTTAACTTCGGACCAATATAAGCTGTATTCGCTGATTTGGAAACGCTTTATGGCAAGCCTCATGGCAAACTGCGTGCAGGATACCGTCAAGGTGGAAATTCAGGGCGCAAACGAACAGGACGCGAAAGCAGGAAAATACTGCCTGTTCTCGGCGAGCGGCTACACCGTGCGCTTTGACGGCTATACGAAACTCTATATCGCGGGCACAGACGAAGAGGAAGAGGACGCGTCCAAACTCCCCGCGCTCAAAGAGGGCGATATGCTCAAATGCAAAGAACTGCTCGGCAATCAGCACTTCACCCAGCCGCCGGCACGCTACACCGAGGCGTCGCTTGTCAAAACCTTGGAGGAAACAGGCGTCGGCAGACCGAGCACCTATGTTTCGATTGTGTCTACGATTACGGGGCGCGAATATGTCACCCGCGAACAAAAGCAGTTAAAGCCCACGGAGTTGGGCGAAGCGGTCACGGGACTTTTGAAGGAACAGTTCCCGAATATCGTCAATGTGAAATTCACGGCGAATATGGAAAGCGACCTCGACAAGGTCGAGCACGGCGAAGTGGATTATATCGCCATGCTCCACACCTTCTATGACGGCTTTGAGGAAACCTTAAAAGCCGCAAAGGAAAAAACCGAGGGCGTAAAAATCAAATTAAAAGAGGACGAAACCGACATTCCCTGTGAAAAATGCGGGCGAATGATGGTAGTAAAAACCGGTCGGTTCGGCAAATTCTTAGCGTGCCCCGGCTACCCCGAATGCAAAAACACCAAACCGTTGGTTGTCGAGACCAACGCCAAATGTCCCGTTTGCGGCGGCAAGGTGATTCAGAAAAAGAGCAAGCGTGGCTACACCTTCTTCGGGTGCGACAATTACCCCAACTGCAACTTTATGACTTGGGATAAGCCCACCGACGAAGTCTGCCCTCAATGCGGCAAATCCCTGTTTAAACGCAAAGGCGGCGTGCTGGCGTGCTTAAATGAGGGTTGCGGCTTTGAAAAGAAAGCCGAGCGCAAACGCAAAAAGAAAGACGAAACGGGAGACGGCGAATGAAAGCGGCAGTCATCGGCGCGGGGCTTGCGGGCGTTGAGGCGGCGTGGCAACTTACAAAACACGGCGTTTCGGTTGACCTGTACGAAATGAAGCCCGAAAAGCGCTCCCCCGCGCACAAAACCGATTGGTTTGCGGAGTTGGTTTGTTCCAATTCCCTAAAAGCCGAACGGCACAATTCCGCCGCGGGGCTTTTGAAAGAGGAAATGGCTACGTTCGGTTCGCTGTGCGTCGAAAGCGCCTTACAGTCGCGCGTGCCCGCAGGCGGCGCGCT
This sequence comes from Candidatus Fimenecus sp., assembly GCA_051881395.1. Taxonomy (GTDB): domain Bacteria; phylum Bacillota; class Clostridia; order Oscillospirales; family Acutalibacteraceae; genus Fimenecus. The sequence goes on along the minus strand of JBJEPU010000111.1, from coordinate 671 downwards.
GGCGGTGGACCGCGACTGTTTTTCAAAATACATTACGAAAAAAATAGAAGAAAATCCGCAAATTACCGTCATTCGCAAAGAGGTAACCGACTTGCCCGTCGGCTATGACACGGTGATTATCGCGGCAGGGCCTTTGGCGAGTGACGGTATTGGCGAAACGATACGCGCGCTTGCGGGGGACGGTCTGTCCTTTTATGACGCCGCCGCGCCGATTGTCACCGCCGACAGCGTGGATATGTCGGAAGCGTTTACCCAATCGCGCTATGACCGCGGCGGTGCGGACGATTACATCAACTGTCCCTTAGACAAAGCGCAGTATGAGGCGTTTTATGAGGCACTCGTAACCGCCGAAAGCGCAGAACTACACAGCTTTGATAAGCGCAAAGATGTCTACGAGGGCTGTATGCCCATTGAGGTGCTCGCCTCGCGTGGGAAAGACGCGATGCGCTACGGGCCGTTAAAGCCCGTGGGGCTTATAAATCCCAAAACAGGGCACCGCCCGTGGGCGAATTTGCAGTTGCGAAAGGAAAATTGTGCAGGCACGTTTTACAATTTGGTCGGTTTTCAGACCAATTTAAAATTCGGCGAGCAAAAGCGCGTGTTTTCGATGTTTCCGGCGCTTAAAAATGCGGAATTCGTCCGCTACGGCGTGATGCACCGCAATACATTTT
>JBJEPU010000110.1:0-2022 GCA_051881395.1 Candidatus Fimenecus sp. | reverse complement strand
TGGGTGTTCAACACTGCGTCCGATACGCTGATGAATACGGTTATGATGCCGACGACGGGTAACCATGAAACGAACAGTGACAACGCGACTGTCAACAATTTCCTGCTTTCCAATGTGCCCGAACAGGATACAACAACCGGTGTCTATTATTCGTTTGACTATAACAACGCACACTTTATGGTGCTCAACACCAACGATTTGAACGAGGATAATACATTGAGCACAAAGCAGACGGAATGGCTCAAAGCCGATGCCGCCGCCAGCGACAAGCAGTGGAAAATCGTTGCATTGCACAAGGCGATTTACTCGAACGGCTCGCACTATGACGATGACGATGTTGTGGCACTGCGCGCACAGCTTTCCGCGTTAATGCCTGCGTTGAATATTGATGTGGTTTTGCAGGGCCATGACCATGTGTATTTGCGCACAACGGCAATGAAAGACAATGCCAAATGCGAAATCGTGGAACGCACGGTTTCCCACAACGGAACCAGCTATACCGCAATGGTCAAGCCCGACGGCACGGTGTATGCGATTGACGGTTGCGCAGGCGTGAAGTATTACCAAACCAAAGACGCGGCGTTGACCGATGAACTGTTCCCGCGGGCGCAAACGATTTACGATGCGACTGCACCGGTGTTCTCCGCCATTCAAATTGACGGCGACAATCTCTATTTTGATGCATATACCGTCAAAAACGGTAACGCTTCTAAGATTGACAGTTTCGCCATTTCCAAGGCGGCAGATGTTGTGGCAGACGATACGGCAGGCAGTACCGCCCCGGACGGGAATGTGCCGAAAACCGCAGGTAAGCAAGTTGCATCCGCTTTGGTGTTTATGTTGCCGGTTGCCGCAACCGTTGCTTTGAGCGCGGGTGCAATCAAACGCAAACGCGAAGAAGAAATTGAATGATTTTGGACAGACGGTGTAGAAATACACCGTCTGTTTTTATGGGCAAAGCCGACAAAAAAACGGAAATCTTACCCATTTTCTCTGCTATTTCCCGCATTGACCGATTGCCTCTTATCGCGGTACAATATATCTGCAATATGAGGTGATGATTTTGAAAAAAAGACTGGCTGCTGTCGATATTGACGGCACGTTGGTAACCGATACAAAAGAACTCTTACCGCAGACGAAAGCGGATATTCAGGCGTTTGTCAGAAACGGCGGCGTGTTTGTGCTTGCCACCGGTCGACCGACGCCGGGCATTCGCCGTTACGCCGAGGAATTGGATTTAAAAAATTTGGGCGGCTACGTCATTTCCTACAACGGCGCGCGTACCTTTGACGCAAAAACCAATGCCTTGCTGTTTCAAAAGAATATCCCGGTGGACTGTTATTCGCGTATTTTTGATGCCGCGGACAAACTCCGTTTGTCGCTGACGGGCTATAAAAACGATGTTGCCGTGACACAAAAGGCGAATGACCGCTATTTTCAAATGGAAACGACCATAAACCGTTTGGAAATTCAGCGTGTCCCCGAACTGCGTACAGAATTCACCTACGAAACGCCGAAATTTTTAATTACGGGCGAAGCCGATTTCTTGGGTGATGCCGAAGGGAAACTGCGCGCCATGCTTTCGGATTTGCCGTTAGCGGTTTTTCGTTCCGAGCCGTTCTTTTTGGAAATAACCGCGCAGGGGTGCGATAAGGGTGCGGCAATGTTGGAACTTGCCGAAGCGTGCGGCATTCGCCAAGAAGAAACCATGGCTTGCGGGGACGGGTTTAACGATGTCACAATGCTTCGTGCCGCAGGGCTCGGCGTTGCCATGGAAAATGCGCAAATTCCCGCCAAAGAAGCGGCGGATTATATCACTGATTCCAATCTCGAAAACGGCGTCGGAAAAGCGTTGCGGAAATTTGCACTCTAACCATGCAGTATCCCTTTTAACGGAGGAGACATATGATTTATTATGTATCACAGAAAAATGCCGACACAGGCGACGGTACAAAAGAAAACCCGTTTTCGACTATAAGCGAGGCGGCGGAAATTGCCGTAGCCGGAGATACGGTTATCATA
>JBJEPU010000109.1:0-10790 GCA_051881395.1 Candidatus Fimenecus sp. | reverse complement strand
ATCACAGAAGTACCGTCAAGAAACGGAAAACTGCGGAAACGGTCAAAACGGTGCTTTTGTAAATATGCCTTTGTTTGGTCATTGCGTTGACGGTAGTTCATTATATGGTCACATAAATCAACAAACGCAAAGCAAAATAGTGCATAAAGGCAAAGCAGAAGAAAAAGAAAAACGCCAAGTCTAATAAGTCCACTGCTAAATAATTCATTGAGTAAGGAAAAATCAATTTGTGTCATGAGATCACCTCAGAAGTCGGTAAAAATTGAGCACGCAACACATCCTTGCGACACGCTTCAATCAATTCGCCACTTTCAGCAAAAGAAAGAACCTTTTGAAATAAATTCGGCATTGTTTTGTCAATGTTTTCTATTCCTTCAATATCAAAATCAAAGCCAACAGAAGTCACATAACAATTGAGAGAACAAACAAGTGTTTTTTCACTTTTATCCATTTTTTTACACCTTCTTTTAATTTTTGTTTTTCAGCACATCGGTCACGAACGCCGAAGTGAAAGTGTGAAAACTGCAACGCCGTTTCCGATGTACCTACTTCCCCTTACGAGATTGGTAGCGACCCATACGCGATTTATAGGGGGTGTCGGATGCTTATTTATACTGCACACCCAACCGAAGCAGTTTGTTACCGCCGCCGGGAATCGAACCCGGAACTCGTTATTCTCTCGTGACAATGAATAACCGCTTTTCCTATTAAAGCTACGGCGACATATTTATTTAGCAAAAAAGAGCACAATAAAAGTAAAGAGAAGTTAACACAAAACATAAAAAGTGAAGAATAAGAAGAACCGCTAACATTTTAATCACCTGTCAACATCCATAATTAAAATATCAAAGGTTAAATGAGGATATTGCTTTTTTAAAGTAAACATACGAGAAAGAGCACGGTCAAGAGACTTATAACCAATCATTTTATAAGGATATGACGCAAAAACACCGGTGTTATGTGTTCCCGAAGTCTTATCATAGAATTTTGAAACACCCGAAGAATTTACAACACGAATAAAGAACATGCTTCTCACCACTTTCAAAAGAAGTAACACAAATGTTACAAATGAATAATATATCACTTGTGTTACAAAGTCAAGTAAAAAAGTATCATTTATGTTACAATCGGAAAAATGAACAAAAAGGTGGTATTTATTTTATGATTTTTAACCAAAGAGCAAGAGACATTAGAGAAGATATGGATATGACACAAGACGAAGTAGCAAAAAAAATAGGAGTCAGCAGAATAACAGTAAATAGATACGAAAATGACAAATACGATATGAAACTTACATACGCGATAGAGTTAGCAAAAATTTATAATATATCATTAGACTATATAGCAGGGCTAACAGACACGCCAAGACCACTTTACAAGCGCAAATAAAGAATTTTAAAAATAAACATATCCCAACACTATAAAATAATAAAACCGCCTAAAAAGGCGGTTTTCGTGCATATTTTGGGTAATTGAATAAGGAATAATTTTTATTTTGTATAATTGTATAGCAATTTTCCACAAATGTCAATACCTACCCTAAAAAGTTTAAAATCGTGAAATTTGCGAGATACTTCCTTTTCATTTTCGTTTTTGTTTCAAAGTTATAAAGAAAGTATATTATGCACCAAGAAAAAATTTTCCATTACAAAATTCTTTTATGTGCAAGAAAACAAAAAAGCCCTTTGCGCTATCACAAAGGGCTTGTGCAAAAAGGTACCACCGTTACAAATCAAGTCTGAACTCCACTTCAAATAATCCGTATCAGTTACCTTATGCCAACAGTTTAACAAAAATAAAAATTAAAAGAAAAGTCAACTAAATGTCACATATGCATTCCATTCGTGAATAAATAAGAATTTCAATCAAAGTTTATTCAGAAAGTTGACATTTTATAATCCAGATAGAATTCTTCTATATACGCCTCAATCGCCTGTCGATTGGCTTTGATAGGACCCGGCGTTTCCATTTTAAGGGAAACGGTTGCCGTGGCGTTTAATAAGGCTTTTTCAACAGGAAATTGCAACCGTTCATTGATATACGCGGCGAAGGTGGTATCTCCCCTCCCCGTTCTGCCGCTGAGGTTTCGCGCTCGGATAGGACAAGTGTAAATTTTTTTGCCGTCATACACCAGCACTTCTGTATTGTGGGTGATGAGCACTTCCTTTGCGCCGAGTTCCCAAAGTATTTTTGCCGCGCGTTCTCTGTCCGCTGTACCGGTCATAATTTCCGCTTCTGCGGCATCTGTTTTTAAATATGTAATATACGGTAGGATTTCTTTTTTGTCCGCCCAATCCTTAAAATACATAGACCCGCTTTGCATATCTGCGTGTCGCAGGCACGCTTGCACATCCAACGCAACAGCGCCCTTTTTCGAGCATTCTATCAGCATTTCATTCGGAAACTCCCCGTAAAGCAGCCCTGCAAAATGATAAATATGCGCATCAACACGCGGTAAGTCAGTAAGGGTGAACGGCGCAGCACAGGAAAGACAGGTGCTGTTTCGTTTTTCTTTATCCGCCGTGAAATATTCATTTCTCATGGTTGTTGAATTGTCACAAAACGAGCAGTAAACATCGTTTCGCGGGATTGTAAAGCTGTTGAGCCGGTCTTTATCCTGTTCGGCAAGTTTTGTGACTGCGCCTGTACTGTGCCCCAAAGCAAACGCCGATGCGGAAGAAAAAAGCACTGCGCCCCCGCAAATTTCATTAAGATTTTTTAAGTGGTCAATATTAAAATCCTTTGTAATATGACCGATAATCAGGCTATCGTACTTTTTCATTTTAATCTCCTTTGCAAGTATACCATGCTAAGCAACCGAACACTAATTGCTAATACCAACTTATATTATATATTATAGCAAGAATTACTTGGTTTTTCAATAACGATATAATCCATTTGTGGAATCAACCGAACTCAGAAGGATGCAATATAAAATACAAATAAGCAGCCGCATTACGCGACTGCTCATATTTTTATTGTGTTTACAGTTTTATATCAAACTTAATTTCCACATACGATTTTATGTATTCCGCGCTTTTTTCAAAGCCTAAGCGGGAGCTGTCCAAGCACAGTTCATAGTTTCTGTAATCATCCCACTCGCGGCAAGTGTAATACCGATAATACTCGCTTCTGTGCTTGTTGATTTTCTTGATTTTCTTTTCGGCTTCTTTTTCGCTTATTGGCTCTAACGCCATCACATTTTTAATGCACTCCGTCACAGGCGCCCAAACAAAGGCGTCCACAACATTGTCCATATCGCGTAAAATGAAATCCGCACAACGCCCGACAATGATGCAGGATTGTTTCTCGGCAAGGTCACGAATGATTTTTGCCTGGTAGTTAAACAAATTCTCGTCAGAAACAAAGTCATTGCTTTCAGGCGGAATCAGTTCACCTGAATACTTACGTGTCGGCGGGTCAAAAAAGCCTTTGCGCACCTTTTCGTCCAATTTCCCGAACAATTCCAAATTGATGCCGCTTTCCTCCGAAGCCATATACAAAAGCTCACGGTCATAAAACGGAATGCCCAACTTTTCGGAAAGAATTTTACCGATTGTTCTGCCGCCGCTGCCATAGCCGCGCGCAATGGTAATTACAAAATGGTCACTCATCAATCACACCAGCCTTTCGGAATTATTCACCGAGATATGCCTTTTTCACAGAATCGTCATTGATAAGGTCAGACGCTTTGCCGGACAGCGTGATATTGCCTGTTTCCAAGACATAGGCGCGGTCGGCAATGGAGAGCGCTTTTTTAGCGTTCTGCTCCACCAAAAGAACGGTTGTACCGCCCTCACTTATCACCTTAATTATATCAAAAATTTCCGAAACAAGCAAGGGGGAAAGTCCCATAGAGGGCTCATCCATCAAAATAATACGCGGATTGCTCATTAACGCTCTGCCCATGGCAAGCATTTGTTGTTCCCCGCCGGACAAAGTCCCCGCAACCTGATTTTTGCGTTCCTCTAACCGCGGAAAGCGTTCATAAACCATTTCCAAGGATTTCGTGATTTCCGCTTTATCCTTGCGCGTATATGCGCCGAGTTTCAAATTCTCCAAAACCGAAAGCTGTGCAAAAACGCGTCTGCCCTCCGGCACATGTGCCATACCCATCGAGACTATTTTATGCGCGGGCGTTTTGGTTAATTCCTTGCCTTCAAACAGAATACTGCCGCTTTTGGCAGGAATAAGCCCTGTAATCGTATGCAAAATGGTGGTCTTCCCCGCCCCGTTTGCACCGATTAAAGCTATAACCTCGCCCTGATTGACCTCAAAAGATACGCCTTTAATCGCGCGAATCACGCCGTAGCAAACTTCAAGGTCTTTAATTTCAAGCATTGCCATACTGTAAAATCCTCTCTTATTCGCCGAGATAGGCTGTAATCACTTCGGGGTTTTTTAAGACCTCGGAGGTCTTCCCCTGCGCCAGCACCTTGCCGAAGTTCAAAACGGTTAAATCCTCGCAAATTCCGCTGACCAAACGCATATCATGCTCAATCAGCAAAATTGTCATATCAAACTCTCTGCGTACGAACTGGATGGTCTCCATCAATTCGGCGGTTTCGTTGGGATTCATCCCTGCCGCCGGCTCGTCAAGCAACAACAGCTTCGGATTGGTTGCCAAAGCGCGCGCAATCTCTAATTTTCTCTGTTTGCCGTAGGGCAAATTGGAAGCAAGGTAATCCGCCTCGCCCTGTAAATCAAACACTTCCAAAAGCGACATCGCTTTTTCGTTCATTTCCTTTTCTTTTTTGAAATAGGACGGCAATTTAAAAATGCCGGACACTGTGCTGTATTTGATTTGATTGTGCAAGCCGACTTTTACGTTATCGAGAACGGACATTTGACGGAACAATCGAATGTTCTGAAAAGTACGCGCAATCCCCATTTTGTTAATATCAATTTGGCTTTTGCCGACAATGCTCTTGCCGTCAAGCAATATATCGCCGTCCGTCGGTTTATAAACGCCGGTCAACATATTAAAAACAGTGGTTTTGCCCGCACCGTTCGGCCCGATAAGCCCGTACAGTGCGCCTTTCTCGATTTCAAGGTTGAATTCATCGACAGCACGCAAGCCGCCGAACTGGATACCCAGATTTTTGACTTCTAAAAGTGCCATCAGGAATTCGCCTCCTTGTCGAGTGTATTGCCCGCCTTTTTATTCTTAAAAAGATTGGTAATGGAAATCTTTTCTTTATATGCGTTCAGTTTTTCATTATTGTTCGCAAGCATCAAAAGGATTAAAACGATTGCGTAAATGAGCATTCGATAGTCGTTTAATCCGCGCAAGACCTCCGGCAAAGCGGTCAAAATCACAGCCGCGATAATGGAACCGCGCGTACTACCGATACCACCCAAAACAACGAACACCAAAATCATAATGGACATATTGTAGCCAAAGTTTTTGGTGGTCGCCGTAAGCGAAGAAAGATTGTGTGCATACAAAACGCCGGCAATACCTGCGAAAAATGCGGACACGGAGAATACAATCAGCTTGTATTTCGTCACATTGATACCGACGGATTCCGCCGCGATGCGGTTATCACGAATGGACATCACCGCACGCCCCGTACGGGAGTTAATTAGGTTCAGAGAAACAAAAACCGTAATCACCAACAGCACGAATCCAATGATAAAATTGGAGTCGCGCGGTGTGCCGGTAATGCCAAGGGCACCTTTGATAATTACCTTGCCGTTTTCGGTAAGATTTAACGCATTCGTGCTTTCCATAGAAACATGCAAACCGTTTTCATCAATGCCGACGAACAAAAGGTTTACAATATTTTTAATAATTTCGCCGAAAGCAAGTGTTACAATCGCCAAGTAGTCCCCTTTTAAACGCAAAACAGGGATACCAATTAAAAATCCGAAAATCCCTGCAACCGTTCCGCCAAGCAAAATGGCAATTAGAAAACGTAACCATGTCTGCGGAATAGCATCTGCGCAGGTGACGGAGAAAAAAGCACTGACATAAGCACCAACGCACATAAAACCGGCGTGACCTAATGAAAGATCGCCTAAAATACCGACAACCAAATTCAAAGAGACAGCTAAAATAGAATAAGCACACAGCGGTACCAACAGCCCGGACAGCAAACTCGACATATTGCCAGTAGCCGTAAGGACTTCAACCAGAATAAAAGCAACCGCTAACATTGCATAAGTAATGAAATCGCTCTTGGTCGATTGTTTCAATGCTCTTTTTTGTTTTGCCATTCCAATCACCTCAAACCTTCTCGTTTATCTTCTTGCCCAAAATACCGGTGGGTTTGACAAGAAGCACGATAATTAAAACAGCAAACACAATGGCATCGGAAAGCTGTGTGGAAATGTAACCCTTACTCAGGTTTTCAATGACGCCGAGCAAAATACCGCCAATCATTGCCCCGGGAATGGAACCGATACCGCCGAATACAGCCGCAGTAAAGGCTTTAATACCGGGCATTGCGCCGGTTGTCGGCGAAAGTGCGGGATATGCCGAGCATAACAGCGCACCGGCGACTGCCGCAAGGCCTGAACCGATGGCAAAAGTTAAAGAAATCGTCGCATTGACATTGATGCCCATCAACTGTGCGGCGCCTCTGTCCTCCGCTACGGCGAGCATCGCACGGCCCGGTTTCGTCTTGTTAATGAACAAGGTCAAAGCAATCATGATTATAATTGAAACAACGATGGTCGCAATCGTTTCGCCGGAAATGACCAATGCGCCGTCAAACAAGCGAAGAGCAGGAATATTGACAACCGAAGTGAAGCTTTTGGTACTTGATCCAAAAATCAACTGTGCAGCGTTTTGCAAAAGATAGCTGACACCGATTGCCGTAATTAAAACTGCAAGAGAAGTCGCTTTGCGCAAAGGCTTGTAGGCAACCTTTTCAATCAGCATACCAAACAGTGTGCAAAATACAATCGAAATTAACACACCGACCGCCGGAGGCAAGCCCCAAGTAGTGCTCACGGTATAAATCACAAACGCACCGACCATAATGACATCGCCGTGCGCGAAATTCAGCATTTTTGCAATACCGTAAACCATGGTGTACCCGAGCGCGATGAGCGCATAAATACTCCCCAAACTGATTCCGGAAACCAAATAGCTTAAAAATTCCATTCCAAATCCTCCAAATGTGCGTTTTGAAAAACACCAAAATCTGACATTTTTCAAAAAGCACATCCCGTTATAAATTCCAAAGTATGCCGTATAGAAACACTATACGGCATACTTATTTTATTTGTCAGTGTTCACTTGTGAACGTTTTACAGAATCGTATATGCACCATTCTCAATTTTGACAACGATCGGGGGCTTGGTGGGCTCGCCATCCGCGCTCCAAGTCATGCCTTTCGCAGTAACACCTGTATACTCAATTTGGGTCATAGCCACTTTCAGTGCATCACAGATTTCCGAAGAAGTCATATCAGCAGTAACGCCGGCTTTTTCGATAGCCTGTTTAATAATATAAACGCCGTCGTAAGCATCTGCCGCAAACTGATTCATAGTGTCTTCGCCGTATTTAGCTTTGTATTTTGTAACAAAGTTCACAGTGTAGTCATCCGTTGCATCTTTTGCAAACGGGGTAAGGAGCATAACGCCTTCTGCCAAAGAAGCATCAAAGTTTTCCATGGTCAAAATGCCGTCCAAGCCGTCACAGCCGAAGAACTTCACATCCAAACCGGCATTTTTCGCGGTCTGGAGAATTAAGGAAGCTTCGCTGTAATAAATCGGTAAGAAAACAAGTTCAGCCCCGGAAGATTTGACTGCTTGAATTTGTGCAGAGAAATCAGTTTTCGTATCGGCGGTGAAAGATTGCGCGGTAACAACCTCCAACCCCTTCTTAGCAGCTTCCGCGGAGAATGCTTCATAAATGCCCGAAGAATATGCATCAGAAGAATCGTAGATTACAGCAACTTTTGTTGCAAGTTTGTTGTCTGCAATGTAATCTGCAGATTCAACACCCTGCTGCGGGTCTGCAAAGCAAACACGGAATGCATTATCGCCGTTAATTGCATCAACAGCAGTAGCGGAAGGTGTAAGAACAAACATATTGTCCGCAGAAGCTTCGCCCTGGAATGCAATGCACGCACCGGAAGTAACCGTACCGAGAGAAATCTGCATACCCCAGTCTTTCAAAGTGTTGTATGCATTCTTGGCTTTTTCGGCATCCGCCTCGTCATCTTCCATTTTGAATTCAAGCTTAACGCCGTTGATGCCGCCGGCTTCGTTGATTTCATCAACTGCAAGCTGAGCGCCGTTTTTCACGCCTTGACCATACTGCGCGGCACTCCCGGTCAAAGGACCGCTTAAACCGATTTTAATGGTTTTTTCGCCGGTTGCGTCGTTGCCTTTGCCGCACGCCGCAAAGCAGAGAACAACCATTGTTACTGCAAGCAACACGGCAAGAACTTTTTTCATTTTCATACTATATGCCTCCCAATATAAATTTGCAGGACAAGAGCCCTTTTCCTGCATATTGGACAAATATAAGAATGAGAGTAGTATATACTTTTATCCCATATTTGTCAACTGAAAATTCAAAAAATATTCAAAAAAAGCAGAGACTTTGCACAAATCTTTCACAAAGTTTTCGTCAATCTGCACACATATTTTCTGCATATCAAAAATCATAACTTGCAAAGCATAGTAAAAAAGCGCCTTGCGTAAAGGCGCTTCATTTTATTCCGACGCGACAGTCAGTATACAAACCAAATTTCTGCCCGAAGCATCCCGCGTTCGCACGGTGATACATCGAAGCTGTGCACCTTGCGGCTTTGTAAACGGAATCGTCACCGTATCCGTGACAGTTTTCGTAGGCAATAATTCTTGCGTAACCACATTACCGTTTTGTCGGTATTCTGCCTGCACCGTGCATTGATACGGCGGCGCCCCGCCGCTTAAAGAAAGTGTAATCGGTAATTCGCCGTCCGGCATACAGGCTGGGATAGTAATCTTTTGGACAACATCGCCGTACGCATTCACTTTGCCCGGTTTGTAAGCAAATGTTGCCGTGGAAACCGTGCCCAATATGCAACAAACCTGCATAGGACTTTGCAGTTGAAAGCCGCGATAGGCATTGCAACTCTCGGTTATACTGTAATCCGTGTAAAAAGGAAGCGTGTCGGGCAACACGCAAAACAGCGCATACTTACAACCGCTCTTTTGCGCCGCAGATGCTTCGATTTGCGGGTCAAACCAATAAAAGGTGTTGTTTATGTTTACGGCAACCCAAACATGATTTGTCAAAGTACCATTCGCAAGGACAACTTTCCCATGCACAATATATGCCTCTAAGCCAATGTAGCGATATAAAACAGTGAGCGCCGAGGCGTAATTATCACAGACCCCCTGCCCTGTTAGTAAAATTCTGTACGCATCGTATACCACCGTACCGTCTGTGCCGTCGTAATCGCAATCATCTAGAAAAACATACATATTTTGCATATTGACTGCGCCGCCGCCGAACTGTGTATTCTCTACCAGCCAATCGTAGCAAAACTTCGCTTTTGAAAAGGTATCGGGTAACGAACTTAGCTCTTCTCCGAAACGCTTTTCTACCAATGCGTCCAATACGGGGTGATTGGTTTTTGTCGGGGAAAGTGCAGCGGCATTTAAAATTTCTTTTTTCTGTTCTAACTGCCGATTTATTTCCGAAACAGAAAATTCAGAAAAAACAGAGGTTCCCTCTTTCAAAATGACAGGGGTTAATTCCAAGGCAGTATTTTTTGTATTGACGCTGACATCACTTACGGTTTCTGATATAGTTGCAACCGTTGTCTGTGCTTTGCCGCCCTTAGAGTATGGGGACTTTTTAAATCCTGCTATGAAAAATATGGTTACCGCGCAAAATAAGCATGCAGATAAAATCAACAGTGCCCTTTTCTTTTTCACGAAGATTTCCCCCTTTGTTCCCGTTTAGAATAGTATACCGCTTTTTTCATCCTTCAAATTTACAAAACAGAAAAATAAGGAAGTACCTTTTATAAAATATTTCCTTGTTTCTGAAAAAATGTCTTGATTTTTTCCAGAAACTTCGATATAATACCAATCGTGACGTTTGGAGAGTTGTCCGAGCTGGTCGAAGGAGCACGATTGGAAATCGTGTAACCGCCTAAAACGGTTCGAGGGTTCGAATCCCTTGCTCTCCGCCAAAAAGGAAGAAGGTGCCTATTGGCATCTTCTTCTTTTTTACTGAAAACTTGTTGAATTCGAACCCGTGAGGGTCTGCGCGTAAAAAAACAGTCCGGTGGACTGTTTTTAGCGCGGAGCGTGAGGCGGGTACCGAAGGCGTTAGCCTTGGGTCGCCGAACGAAGCACACGCGAAAGCGTGTGGCGAATCCCTTGCTCTCCGCCAAAAAGAAAGAAGTGCCGACAGGTGCTTCTTTCTTTTTTTGTTAAGAAAGCAAGGGATTCGAAAGGGCGAAAAAGAAAACGCTCCGGTGGAGCGTTTTCCGCCCGTCGCGCAGATGTAGGTTGTTTTTAGAAAATTCTTACCTTCGTGGTAAACAGTAAAGTCGAGTAGGAACACCCTTGCTCTCCGCCAAAGAGGAAGAAGTGCCGACAGGTGCTTCTTTCTTTTTTTTAAGAAAGCAAGGGATTCGAAAGGGCGTAACATACACGATTACTTGTTCAGGATTGCAAATACCACATTCCTTTTATTTTTAGAAAAAAGGCGCATACTATTTATAAATTCTATATGGAGGAATTTTGTATGGAAAACGATACCACCAAACTACTACGCGAATGCAACGCAGGCATCAAAATGGGAATTGATACGATTGAAAGCGTTTTGGAGC
>JBJEPU010000108.1:0-10809 GCA_051881395.1 Candidatus Fimenecus sp. | reverse complement strand
ATTTTTGAAGCGCTGAATATGAAAAAGAGCATTGATTTGGATATGTATAAGCTCGCGCACGAAATTTCCATCTGATGAAAAATATTGTTTTAATCGGTATGCCCGCTTCGGGTAAGAGCACGGTTGGCGTTATTTTGGCAAAAACGCTCGGTATCGGCTTTTGCGATACGGATTTGGTGATTCAACAGCGGGAAAAGCGTCTGTTGCAGGAAATTATTGATACGGACGGGATTGCACATTTTTTAGATGCAGAATGTGCGGCAATTCTCTCGCTGGATTGTGAAAACTGCGTCATTGCCACCGGCGGCAGTGCCGTTTTTCGCGATGCGGCGATGCAAAAGCTTCGGCGAGACGGAATCATCATATTTTTAGATGTATCTTTGGAAACCGTCAAATCCCGTTTGAACAATATTAAAACGCGCGGGGTTGCGGCAACAAAAGGCAAAACCATAGATGATATTTATTATGAGCGTTTGCCGTTTTATCAAAAATATGCCGACATCACGGTATCCTCTGACGCCAAATCCTCGGAAGATGCGGTTGCAGACATTTTGCTGGCTTTAAAACAAATCAAAAAATAAAATTTCAGACTTTACGGTTGAATTCTAAAATTCACCGTAAAGTCTTATTTTTTCCGTTTATATTTTTTCACATTTCGCACAAAGTATTAGTGCGGTCCGAAAAACCGCGTGCGGAGGTGAAAAATGAAGAATTTATTCAAGTTTTTCAGCCTTTTCAGTCTTGTTGCTGCCTCTGTCATATTTGCTTTGGTTTTTTTGGGAGACAAGGTTTATCCCGATACCATTCGCCTTTTAGAGAATCAGGAGATAAATGTCAACGGCATTTACTCGTTGCAGAATTGCGAATCGGAAAGCACAGTGCTTTCTGCGAATTCTGCGCACACGGTCTCCGACGGCTCCGAAGGCGCGGAAAGTTACCAAGTAAATATTTCGTTGCTCAACACCATTCCGGTGAAATCTTCGACAGTGACGGTCAGCAAACGGCAATATGTCGTGCCGAGTGGTGATGTCTTCGGTATTAAAATCTTTACAGACGGTATTTTAATTGTCGGTATGGATGATGTGCCAACCGCAGAGGGGATTGTAAGCCCCGCAAAGCGTGCAGGTTTAAAAGTCGGCGATGTCATACTCGCGATTAACGGGTGCTCTGCACAAAATGTGTCGCAACTCAGCGCCGCAGTACAGGCGAGCACCGACAGTATCACTTTAACCGTGCGCAGAGATAAAAAAGTTTGGCAAACACAGCTTACGCTTGCCGTTTCCTCGAATGACGGCACACAAAAAGCGGGCTTGTGGGTGCGAGACAGCACTGCGGGCGTCGGTACCATGACTTTCTATTGCAAAGAGAACGGTATATTCGGCGGACTCGGTCACGCAATCTGTGACTTGGATACCGGTGCGGTGATGCCGTTTGGACACGGCGAAGCCATAAAAACCCAAATCAGCGGCTGTTACAAAGGCAGTGCCGGCATTACCGGTGAGCTTTGCGGTGTGTTTGAAGAGGAAAGTCTCGGCACACTTTACAGCAACGGGGAAACGGGTGTATTCGGCGTGTTAGACGTGTACAACGAAAGTGCGTCCGAAATGCCTGTGGCAACAAAAAATGAGGTAAAGACCGGCTACGCACAGATTCTTGCAACGGTTGACGATGCAGGCCCACAGTATTATGATGCCAAAATCGTTAAGGTTTACCCAAATTCTGATGAGAACGGTAAAAATATGATTGTCGAAGTAACCGACAGCGCTTTGATTGAAAAGACAGGCGGTATTGTGCAAGGTATGAGCGGCAGTCCTATCATTCAAAACGGTATGCTTGTCGGTGCGGTGACGCATGTATTTGTCAACAATGCATTGCAAGGCTACGGCATATTTGCCGAAACAATGCTGAAAGATGCCGAAGCAATCAACGAACAGACGTTGAAAGCGGCATCGTAAGCGAAAGGATGTATAACTGTTTTTACGGTTATGCATCCTTTCTTTTTAAGGTTTTCTGTATAAAAATGAAAAAAATAAAAATATTTTCAAAAAATCCATTGCCAAATATTAACTAATATGGTAAAATATGGCAGAAATCAAAACAGGAGGTCAATTTTATGGAGAAAACACTCAAAATTCTATTTACGGAGGAAGCAAACGAATTCGGAAAGCATTGCACATCCGTTTTCAAATCGTATGGGTTCGAGGTTCGGCGTGTGTCGAAAAACGGCAGTGAGGTTTTACGGCTTTTAGAGCTTGAAAAACCCGATGTGCTTGTTATGGACGCAATTATGTCCTCGGTGGATGCGCTCGGCGTCTTACAGCAGATGACCAAAAATCCGAAAATCAAAAAGCCGTTGGTAATGGTTGTATCAGGCGTGGACAATCAGCGGTTTGAGAATGAAGTATTGACTGCGGGCGCCGACTATTATTTCTTAAAACCGTTTGATGTTTCCATGATGGCGGAGCGCATTCTGCTTATGGCGGGCGACACACAATCACAGGTGAAAAGCAATGCACAAGCGCATTTTAACAACTCTGATTTAGAAGTGCTTGTCAGTGAAATTATGCATCAAATCGGTGTGCCTGCGCATATTAAAGGCTATCAATATTTGCGGGAAGCCATTATTTTGTCCATAAACGATACAGAAATGATGAATTCTGTCACAAAGGTGTTATATCCTACCGTGGCAAAGCGGTTTTCAACGACTTCTTCCCGTGTAGAGCGAGCAATACGCCATGCGATTGAAGTGGCGTGGGACAGGGGAGATGTAGATGTTCTCAGCTCCTATTTCGGCTACACCATTCAAAACAGTCGCGGCAAGCCCACAAATTCGGAGTTTATTGCCATGATTAGTGATAAACTGCGTTTACAGCTGAAAATCAGTTAAACATACTTTTAAGCATACATACGCCCTTTTCAAAATTTGCCTTACAATTTGTAAGGCAAATTTTTTATAAACCAAAACAAAAGATTGCGTATCAGACAGATTTATGATACAATATTTTGCGCAAAATAATTCGCACACCCTGCGGAAATACTAAATACATATTTTCTAAGAGGTGTGCCATATGAAAAAATCGAAAAAATCCATTGCTTTTTCCACATGTATGCAAAATGCGGAATATGCGCCTTTTGACGAGGAAGAAAATGCAGATGCAGAGCATACGGCTTCTTCTATTCGGCAAATTGTAGAAACTGGCTCCATTACCGTCGAAAAAAACGGACACAGTATTCATTGCCTAACCATAATCGGTCAAATTGAAGGGCACTATATTTTGCCCCCGCAAAACAAAACCACGAAATATGAGCATGTGATTCCGCAGTTGGTGGCGATTGAGGAAAGCGACGAAATTGAAGGCTTAATCGTCATTTTAAACACGGTTGGCGGCGACATTGAGGCAGGGCTTGCGATTGCGGAGCTTATCAGCGGCATGAAAACACCGACGGTGTCTTTGGTGCTCGGCGGCGGGCATTCTATCGGTGTGCCGCTTGCGGTATCCGCAAAGCAATCGTTTATTGTCCCGTCTGCGACGATGACGGTCCATCCGGTTCGTATGAATGGGTTGGTATTGGGCGTGCCACAAACCTTTTCCTATTTTCAAAAAATGCAGGAGCGGATTGTGGATTTTGTCTCGAAAAATTCCAAAATGCCGCCGGAGAAATTTCGCGAATTTATGCTTGCTACCGGGGAACTTGCAACAGATGTCGGCACAGTTTTAGACGGAAATGCCGCGGTGGAATGCGGTATGATTGACCGTTTGGGCGGTCTTTCGGATGCATTGGACTGTCTGTACCAAATGATTGCAAATCACGAAAAAGAGGATATATAGAAAAATCGGAGGAACGAAAAATGGCAGGAAGTAAAAGTACGCAAACAAAAGCAAAACGCCAACCGAGTCGAAACACGGCGGCAGAAAAAAGGGCGGAACGCGCCGCGGCGCAAAAGCAAGTTGCGGCAATCATTTTGTTTTGTATTTCTGCATTTTTAATTTGTGTTACACTCATACCCGGCGGGGGCCTTTGGGGCGGTATTCGTACGCTTTCCTTTGGTCTCTTTGGCTTTTCGGCGTTTGTTGTGCCATTGTTGCTTTTGTATGTCGCCATTATGACTACGCTCGACAAGGCGGGCACAAAGGTCGGCTTTAAAGTGGCGGAGGCAATGGCGCTGATTGTTCTGCTGTGCAGTGCCTTACATATTTTCAGGTTTTCCGGCGAAGTCGATTTTTTTACGGATATTGCCGACGCCTACAATACATATCGTATTGACGGCTCTATGCTCGGCAGTGGCGCGGTCGGCGCTGTTTTCGGCGGGTTGATTTTACTTGCCACCGGCAGCGGCAAAGCGGCGGCAATCGCTATTGTTGTGATTCTTTTGTTCCTTTGCATCATGCTGATGACCGGTACAACACTTATCAAACTGTTCCGCGGTGTTGCAAAGCCCGTGCAAAAAGCAAATGCCTACCGAGAAGAAAAAATTGAGCAAATTACCAAACAGCAAGAACGGGAATTTAATGTCGATGTCGATTTGGGTCCCGAGCCGATTGTAACGGACGAGAAAATCAAAAAATTCCCCAAAAAGAAAAAAGGTGACGAAGCGCAAGTTTCTGTGGTCATAGAGGAAGCGGATGCACTTACGCCCGCGCAAGAACCCGTGTCCCAAAAGCCGATACTTTTAGATGATATTATCAACAAAATGAAAGGCGAAGAAACGGTGAAACAAACCGTTCCTGAGGACGGTATTATCCCGATTTCCGCTGAAAAATTCACAAAAGACGATAATAATGCCGTGTCGACTCCCGATGCGGACGGCAATCTCAAAGCGTCGGTGAAGCATATTGAAGACGGCGAATCAGAACAGGAAACGGACGGCGAAGCGCCGAAAAAGGCATATGAAAAGCCGCCGCTTACCTGCCTTGCCGCGCCGAAAAGTGCACGCAATTTAAAATATGAGGACGAATTAAAGGCAAATGCGACCAAATTGGTGGACACATTAAAGAGCTTCGGCGTGGAAACGCGGATTGTGGATATTTGCCGCGGTCCGTCGGTCACACGCTATGAAATTCAACCGGCGGCAGGCGTGAAAATCAGCCGTATTACCAATTTGGCGGACGATATTGCCTTAAACCTTGCGGCGGGCGGCATTCGTATTGAAGCTCCCATTCCGAACAAGGCGGCGGTCGGCATTGAAGTGCCGAATAAAAACCGCGCAACGGTCACGTTCCGCGAAATCGTGGATACCGAGCAGTACAGAAGTGCAAAATCTAAATTGTTTGTGGCGCTTGGTAAGGATATTGCCGGTAACTGTATGTATGCCGACCTTGCCAAAATGCCGCATTTGCTCGTGGCAGGTACAACGGGCTCCGGTAAATCTGTTTGTATGAATGCCATGATTGTCAGCATTCTTTACAACGCAACGCCCGACGAAGTCAAACTGTTGATGATTGACCCGAAGCAGGTTGAATTTACGGTGTATAACGGCATACCGCATTTGATTGTACCGGTGGTTTCCGACCCGCGAAAGGCATCGGGTGCACTGGCGTGGGCAGTGACGGAAATGTTGACGCGTTACAAAATGTTTTCGGACAACAATGTGCGCGACATCAGTGGGTACAACAGCATTTGCGAAAGCATTGGGCAGAAAAAACTGCCGCAGATTGTCATATTTATTGATGAGCTTTCCGACCTTATGATGGCGGCGCCCCACGAGGTCGAGGACTCCATTTGCCGTTTGGCGCAGATGGCGCGCGCGGCGGGTATGCATTTGGTGATTGCCACGCAGCGCCCCTCTGTGGATGTCATTACAGGTCTTATTAAGGCGAATATCCCGAGCCGTCTTTCCTTAAAAACTTCCTCACAAATTGATTCCAGAACAATTATTGATACCGTTGGTGCGGAAAAATTGCTTGGCAACGGCGATATGCTGTTTTACCCTGTGGGGATTGCCAAGCCCATTCGTATACAAGGCTGTTTCCTGTCGGATAAAGAGGTAGAAACGGTTGTAGACTTTATTAAAGGGCAAGAACAGACCTCGTACGATGACGATGTCATGCAGGAAATAGAGCGTCAAGCCGCGGCGGACAAGAAAAAGAACGGCGGTGCTGTCGCATCCGATGAGGACGGCGAAAGCGAAGCCGACGAGATGATTCCGAAAGCGATTGAAGTGGTGGTGGACGCGCAAATGGCTTCGACCACACTTTTACAGCGGAAATTAAAACTCGGTTATGCGCGGGCGGCACGCATTATTGATAATTTGGAGGAACGCGGCATTATCGGACCGTATGAGGGCGCAAAACCGCGTAAAGTGCTGATTTCCAAACAGCAATGGTATGAAATGAACGCGTTGGCACAGGGTGGTGCAACGCACGACTACTCCGAAAGTGATACGGACGCTGTTGTAAATGATGCCGAGGAATAATATGCAGTTTTTACCGATTTCAAAAGAAGATATGACCGCGCGTGGGTGGGAAAGCGTGGATTTTGTCTATGTCAGCGGCGACGCATATGTGGACCACCCGAGTTTCGGCGCTGCAATTATCATCCGTGTGCTGGAAGCAAACGGCTATAAAGTTGCGGTTTTGGCACAGCCGAGAACAGACGGCGTAAAAGACTTTATGCGGTTTGGGCAACCAAAGCTTGGCTTCTTTGTTTCGTCCGGGAACATCGACTCGATGGTGGCGCACTACACGGTTGCCAAGAAAAAACGCAGTACCGATGCGTATTCTCCCGGCGGGAAAATGGGCTTGCGCCCCGACCGCGCTGTGATTGTGTACTGCCAAAAAATCCGCGAAGCCTACGGGGATATTCCGATTGTTATCGGCGGATTGGAAGCGTCCTTGCGCCGCTTCGCGCATTATGATTATTGGGACGATAAAATCCGACCCTCTATTTTGTTTGACTCCGGCGCGGATTTGCTCTCTTACGGTATGGGGGAAAAGGCGACTGTGGAAATTGCCGCACGGCTTGCGGCAGGGGAGCCCATTCGCGAAATGCACGATATCCGCGGTACCTGCTATGCTGTGCCGGTTTCTGAAACGCCGTATTGTACGGAATGCCCTTCCTATGAAAATGTATTAAAATCCAAACGCGAATATGCTGTCTCTTGCCGTATGGAGCAAGATGAACAAGACCATATTCGCGGCAAACAACTTCGGCAAAAGCACGGCAAGCAAATGCTTGTACAGAATCCGCCGATGGCGCCGCTTACACGGGAGGAATTAGATGCGGTTTACGCATTGCCGTACTGCCGCACCTATCACCCGTTTTACGAAAAAGACGGCGGCGTGCCCGGTATTGAGGAAGTCAAATTTTCCATTACGCAAAACCGCGGTTGCTTCGGTGCTTGCAATTTCTGTTCTTTGGCGTTTCATCAAGGGCGATACATTACCTCTCGCAGTAAAGAATCCATTGTTGCAGAGGCAAAACGCATTACGGAAATGCCCGATTTTAAAGGTTATATTCACGACATCGGCGGTCCGACGGCAAATTTCCGCTATCCTTCCTGCGCAAAACAGGAAAAAGCAGGACTTTGCAAAGGCAAAAAGTGCTTGGCGCCGTCGCCTTGTCCTGCATTAAAAGCCGATCACAGCGAATATTTAGATATATTACGCACTGTTCGCGAACTGCCGAAAGTCAAAAAGGTATTTATCCGTTCGGGAATTCGATACGATTATATGCTGTGCGACAAGGACGATACCTTTTTCCGCGAACTTGTGGAACATCATATCAGCGGACAGTTAAAAGTTGCTCCCGAGCATTGCTCTGCGGCGGTCCTTGACAAGATGGGTAAGCCGCATATTGAAGCCTATTTGCAGTTCTCTAAAAAATATTTTGATTACACAAAAAAAATCGGTAAAGAGCAATATTTGGTGCCGTATTTGATGTCCTCGCATCCGGGCGCAACCTTACAAGACGCTGTGGAATTGGCGCTGTTTATTAAACGGGAGCATCTGCATCCCGAGCAGGTACAGGATTTTTACCCGACACCGGGAACAATCGCCACGGCAATGTTTTATACGGAGTTAGACCCTTACACCTTACAGCCTGTCTATGTGGCGAAAAACCCGCATGACAAGGCAATGCAACGGGCACTGATGCAGTATTTCAACCCCAAAAATCGTGCTTTGGTCGAAGAAGCGCTGAAAAAAGCCGGTAGAACCGATTTAATCGGCACTTCGGAAACATGCTTAATCCGTCCGTTGCATCCGCAAAAGGCGGCTGAATCTGCGCATTTCCACCAAAAAACAAACAACAAGCGCAACGGAGGCAAACGCAATGGCAAATCACGCGCACACAAAAAATAAAAAAGTACGCGGTATACAAATTGCCGTACTTGCCATTTGCGTTTTGTTTGCCGTGTTGGTAACATATGCGCCGAAACTCGGCTTACCTACCTTTGGCGACTTGTTTCGGGAAAGCGGCATCAATCAAGCGGTCGACGCCAAAGACTATGCCTTTTCGGTACATTACATAGATGTTGGTCAGGCGGACTGTTCACTAATCATTTGCGGTGAGGATACCGTTTTAATCGACGCGGGCGAAGTCGACAGTTACGACGCAATTCATACCTATCTGACATCGCAGAATGTGTCGGAAATCGACTATTTGATTTTAACGCATGCCCATTCGGACCACATCGGCAGTGCGGATGAAATCCTCAAAAATTATACCGTGCAAAATGTCATAATGCCGAAATATACCGAGGAAAATATGCCGACCTCAAAAACTTATGAGGATTTACTGTATGCTTTGGCTGACAGCGGTGCAAAGGTTATTGCCGCAAAGCCGGGGAACAGTTATTCGCTCTCCGAGTGCAGTTTTACGGTACTTGCACCGAACAAAGACTACGAAGAATTGAACAATTCTTCTGTTGTTGTACGATTTATTTACGGAAACACGGCCTTTTTGTTTCAGGGCGACGCCGAAAAGAAATCGGAGCAGGATATTTTGGACGCCGGTTTTCCCGTTTCGGCGGATGTTATCAAACTCGGGCACCACGGCAGCAACACCTCTTCTTCTGCCGGATATTTAGCGGCGGTGCAACCAACGCTTGCCGTGATTTCCTGCGGAGAAAAGAACGCTTACGGTCACCCGAGTGAAAAGATTTTAACCCGCCTTGATGAACTGAAAATTGACTATCGGCGGACGGACAGAAACGGAAATATTGTTGTGACTTCGGACGGCAATACCGTTTCCGTAGAAACGGAGAAATAAAATGGAAACTTTTATTGTTGACCGCCTTGAAAATGATTTGGTGATTTTAGAAAGAGACAATAAAACATTTCTGCAAGTACCGCTTACGGCGTTTGTCTCTCCTGTATCCGAGGGGAGTGTGGTTCTTGTGGGTGCGGACGGAAAATACTATGTAGACGAAGTAAAAACCGCCGCGCGTAAAGCAAAACTGTTTCAGCTTCAAAAAAATATTTTCTCAGATTGAGAAAAAACCCTTGCAATATTCAAATGCGGGTGGTATAATGCTATCGCAATTCACACGCACGGGGATTCCGACAAAATTGCATTTTATGTCTTGTCGGTAAGAGGAACTGTGCGGCGGCAAAAATAAGGAGGAAATTTTTATGTCAGTCGTATCCATGAAACAACTGCTCGAAGCAGGCGTCCACTTCGGTCACCAGACCAGAAGATGGAACCCCAAAATGGCGGAGTACATCTTCACCGAAAGAAACGGTATCTACATCATTGATTTGCAGAAAACCGTGAAAAAACTTGAAGAAGCGTATATGTTTGTACGCGACATCGCGGCAGAAGGTGACGAAATCCTGTTCGTCGGTACCAAAAAACAGGCGCAGGACTCCATTAAGGAAGAAGCACAGCGTTGCGGTATGCCGTATGTCAACGCGCGTTGGCTCGGCGGTATGCTTACCAATTTCAGCACAATTAAAAGAAGAATTAAGAGACTCGGTCAGCTTCAAGCCATGAAAGCTGACGGCACTTTCGACATTTTGCCGAAGAAAGAAGCCGCAAAGCTCGATTTGGAAATTGAAAAACTCGAAAAATTTATGGGCGGTATCACCGAAATGAAAAAGCAGCCCGCTGCTATGTTCATTGTTGACCCGCGCAAAGAAAGAATCGCCGTTGCAGAGGCAAAGAAACTCGGTATTCCGATTATCGCTATCGTTGACACCAACTGCGACCCCGATGAAATCGACTATGTTATCCCTGGTAACGATGACGCTATCCGCGCTGTCAAACTGATTGCAGGCGCTATGGCGGATGCTGTTATCGAAGGCAGACAGGGTATGCAGGGTGCCGCGGCAGTCGAAGAAGAAGCTCCCGCTGAGGAAGCCATTGCTGAATAATGCAAAACACCATATGCCCGCGCTTTTAACGGTGCGGGCATACTTTCAAAACAGATTAGGAGGAATTTTTTATGGCATTTACCGCAAAAGATGTGCAGGCGCTGCGTGAAAAAACCGGCGTCGGTATGATGGATTGTAAAAAAGCACTTGTTGAATCCGACGGCGATATGGACAAGGCTATTGATATTTTGAGAGAAAAAGGTTTGGCTTCTGCTGCGAAGAAGGCCAGCAGAGTTGCGGCAGAAGGCGTTGTTGCCGCATACAGCGACGCGGCTTGCGGCGCTTTGGTCGAAATCAACTGTGAAACCGACTTCGTTGCAAAAGGCGAGCCGTTTGTTGCGCTTGCAAACAAGGTTGCAAAAACCGTTGTTGCGGCAAAACCCGCTGATGTGGACGCTTTGCTGAAAGTAAAGGCGGTTGACTCTGACAAAACTGTCGAAATTTATAATCCATTGCCTCAATAGCAGACAGCAAATAATCATCCGATAATAAGAAG
>JBJEPU010000107.1:0-2042 GCA_051881395.1 Candidatus Fimenecus sp. | reverse complement strand
CCGTTTTCCATCGCCCATTTTTTATAGGTGCCTGCAACCAGGTGCTGGAAGCGGGTGGGGTTGGTGGAGTTACCGGTGATGGAAACATCCACGCCCTCTTTCTTCATAATCGCAACGCCTTCAAGAACGTCGTTTGCGCCGTAGCATTTGACTGCCGCGCGCTCGCCGTCGGAATAAGCGGTTTCGCTTTCCACGGTCAACTCGCCGGTGTAGAAATCATAATCGGTTTTCACATAGGTGAAGCCGTTGATACGCGAAATAATCATTGCCGCGTCTTTGCCCAAGCCGTTCAAGATAACGCGAAGGGGCTCTTTGCGGACTTTGTTTGCGGTTTTTGCAATGCCGATTGCGCCTTCCGCCGCCGCGAAGGATTCGTGACCGGCAAGGAACGCAAAGCATTTGGTGTTTTCGTTGAGAAGCATTGCGCCGAGATTGCCGTGGCCGAGGCCCACGCTTCTCTGCTCGGCAACGGAGCCGGGCACGCAGAATGCCTGCAAGCCTTTGCCGATAACGGCGGCCGCTTCGGACGCACTTTTCACACCGCCTTTAATGGCGAGCGCCACGCCGAGGGTATATGCCCAAACCGCGTTTTCAAATGCAATGGGCTGTACGCCTTTGACGATTGCTTCCACATCAATACCCTTTTCTTCGCAAAGGGCTTTGGCTTCTTCCAGACTTGCAATGCCGTTTTCGGCAAGGCATTTCTCGATTTTCGCCATTCTTCTTTCTTTACCTTCAAACATTACATCGTTAGCCATTGTATTGCCCCTCCTTATTCTTCACGAGGGTCGATATATTTTGCAGCATTTGCAAAACGACCGTATGAACCCGTATTCTTTTTGAGTGCTTCGTCTGCGGACACGCCGTGACGAATATCCTCGAGCATTTTGCCGACCTTGATGAACTCATAGCCGATGACTTCGTTGTTTTCATCGAGCGCCATTCTGGTGACATAGCCTTCCGCCATTTCCATATAGCGAACGCCCTTTGCCTTGGTCGAGAACATGGTGCCGACCTGCGAACGAAGGCCTTTGCCGAGGTCTTCGAGCCCCGCGCCGACCACAAGCCCGTCCTCCGAGAAAGCGGACTGCGTTCTGCCGTAGACAAACTGCAAGAAAATTTCACGCATTGCAACATTGATGGCGTCGCAAACGAGGTCGGTATTCAAGCATTCAAGCAGTGTTTTGCCGGGGAGAACCTCTGCCGCCATTGCCGCGGAGTGGGTCATACCCGAGCAACCGATGGTTTCGACCAATGCTTCTTCGACAATGCCGTTTTTGACATTCAAAGACAGTTTGCAGGTGCCCTGCTGCGGTGCGCACCAGCCGACACCGTGCGAAAAGCCCGAGATGTCCTTAATCTCGTAAGCCTTGACCCATTTGCCCTCTTCGGGAATGGGCGCGGGACCGTGATGCGGGCCTTTGGCGACGCAACACATTTTTTCAACTTCATGGGAATAGTTCATAATGTTTTAAACTCCTTTCTAAGATAGGGGATTGCTCCATATCTTAACCATACAGGAGTTATTATACAATTTTGACAAGGATTTATCAATAGGAAATTTTACAAACTGTTACATCTTTCCCGAAAAATATTGTCCATTTTTATGGTAAATACGGTGCTCGGCTTTATTTCGGTAATAATTCTCCAAGGTTTGCGCCGTCAAACGCACATCTCGGCGCATTTCGTAAAGGCAGGCAAGGCGGCGGTATGCCTCGCGGCGGCTATCGCCGGTTAACGATTTAGCTACGGGCAGAAAACGGTCGATTTGCCCGGTCAGCTTCGCTTCCTCAGCGCGGTATTCGCGGGATAATTCGGTAAGTGTCATTGTGCACCCCTCTTTCGCAAACAAAACAGAACAAATGTTCGATTACAGTTTGCATAGTAGCACAATTCTGTTAGAGATACAATGACACTTTTTCGGGAAAGTCCAATTTTTGGGACATTGTGTGTGGTAAAAGGTCGGCGGGGGCAAATTCTCCGAATTCAGGCACCTTGCGGCGGGAGCAAGCCCCCGCCCTACTCTATTATAACAGACATTT
>JBJEPU010000106.1:0-10964 GCA_051881395.1 Candidatus Fimenecus sp. | reverse complement strand
AAATGCTGTCACAGTCCCATCAAGTGGTTTGCGTCACGCATTTGGCGCAAATTGCCGCCTTTGCAGAAAGCCATATGCGCATTGAGAAGGCGGAGCGTGACGGGCAAACCTTTACCGAGGTTACACCGTTAGATTTTGTGGGCAGAAAGTATGAGTTGGCGCGGATTTTGGGCGGGCTTACCGTAACAGAGCTCCAACTGCAAAATGCCGAAGAACTTTTGAAAACCGCCCAAACACAAAATTTGGGTTGACAAACTCTGAAATAACAAGTATAATCCACATATCGGCTGTGAAGAGAAGAAGTACATTGCAAATTCGGCAAAGAGAGCCTGCGGGCGGTGTAAGCAGGCGCGATATGCTTTGGAAATACATCTCGGAGTCGTGGGGAAGAACTTACAGTAAGCCCCACCGTGTGCGAGCGTTAATCGCAGAGTGATGCTTGTCACTCGCAAAGGCTGTGTTTGTGAAAATACAGCGCAATGAGGTGGTACCGCGTAATTTTACGCCCTCTGTTTTACAGAGGGCTTTTATTTTTTTATTTACGGAGGAACAAACAATGGGCGTTTATGAAGAATTACAGGCGCGTGGTTTAATCGCACAGGTGACGGACGAAAAAGAAATCCGCGACCTTGTCAACAACGGGAAAGCCGTGTTCTATATCGGCTTTGACCCCACGGCAGACAGTTTGCATGTCGGGCATTTTATGGCGCTTTGCTTAATGAAGCGGTTGCAAATGGCGGGCAACAAGCCGATTGCGTTGATCGGCGGCGGCACGGGCATGATTGGCGACCCTTCAGGCAGAAGCGATATGCGCCAAATGCTCACTCCCGAAACCATTCAGCATAACTGTGAATGCTTTAAAAAGCAAATGAGCCGTTTTATTGACTTTTCGGACGGAAAAGCCTTGATGGTTAACAATGCCGATTGGCTGATGGACTTAAACTACATTGAACTTTTGCGCGAAGTCGGCGCATGTTTCAGCGTGAACCGTATGCTTACGGCGGAATGCTACAAACAGCGTATGGAAAAGGGTCTGAGCTTTTTAGAGTTCAACTATATGATTATGCAAAGCTACGACTTTTACGAGCTGTTCCAAAAATACGGCTGTAATATGCAGTTCGGCGGCGACGACCAATGGAGCAATATGCTCGGTGGCACGGAACTTATCCGCCGCAAACTCGGCAAAGACGCCTATGCCATGACCATTACCTTGCTTCTCAATTCCGAGGGCAAAAAGATGGGTAAAACACAGTCGGGCGCTGTGTGGCTTGATGAAAACAAAACCTCGCCGTTCGACTTCTATCAATATTGGCGTAATGTGGACGATGCCGATGTTTTGAAATGCATTCGTATGCTGACATTCCTGCCGTTAGAAGAAATTGAGAAAATGGAATCTTGGCAGGGGAGCGAGTTAAACAAGGCAAAAGAAATTTTGGCGTATGAATTAACGGCACTTGTGCACGGCGAAGAAAAGGCGACCCAAGCGCAAGAGGCGGCACGCGCGCTGTTCTCGGGTGCGGCAAATACCGACAATATGCCGACTGTGGCGCTCTCGGCAGACGATTTTGAGGACGGGCAGGTGCAAATCATTAAGATTATGCTCAAAGCCGGTCTGATTAAATCCAACGGTGAAGGCAGACGCTTAATTCAGCAAGGCGGCGTTTCGGTGGATGACCAAAAGGTCACAGACCCGCTGGCAAGCGTTTCTGCGGCTGATTTTGAAAAAGGACACATTATCCTTAAAAAGGGCAAAAAGGTCTTTTACAAGGTCACAGTGGAATAATTCGGCACACAAAAGCACCGTTTCTGATTGCTCGGTCAGAAACGGTGCTTATTTATATTTTCATATTATCCAAAAACCTTGTGCAGTTCTTCCAATGTGTTTTCCAAATCCGATTTGGCAACCAAAACGGAAATATCGACTTCGGAAGTCGTAATCATACTGATGTCTGCCTTCGCATTTGCCATGGCGTTAAACACCTTGCAGGCAACACCCGGGCAACCGCGCATACCTTCACCGAATACGGAAATTTTGCAATGTCCGTTGCTGATGGACAGTTTCAAATCGGGGTTTAATTCACGCAGTTTTGCGGATATCTCCAACACCTTGCCCATATCTTCACCCGAAATGGTAAAGGAAAGGTCGGGCATATTGCGGTGCGGCGGGGTTTGCGAAATCATATCTACATCTATACCCGCGCCCGAAATCATTTCAAAGATTTTGGAAATCAGCGTAATATCGGCAGGGGAGTCCTGCAAAGAAATCAGCGTAACATCTTCCACAACCGTTATGCTTTGCACAGTATTCAAAATCAACGCCTCCGTTATTTGTTATCAACCAAGTCTTTCATGGAGTACAGCTTTGCCGGTTTGCCTTTTAAGAAAACCGCCGCATTGACCGCACCGACTGCGAACAGGTCTTTGGAGCGTGCAGAGTGCGAAATTTTAATCACTTCATCAAGGCCCGCAAAAATAATTTCATGCTCGCCCACAATCGTGCCGCCGCGCACGGCATGAATGCCGATTTCGTGCGGGTCACGCTTTGTGCGCTTGGAGTGGCGGTCAAATTCATAATGCGGTTTTTCCGTAAGCGCGTCGGAAATGGTATCCGCCAGCATCAAAGCCGTACCGCTCGGGGCGTCAATTTTTTGATTATGGTGCATTTCCACAATCTCAATATCAAACGCACCTTCCAACACGCGCGCCGCTTTTGCCGCCAATTCTGCGATTAAATTGACACCGATGGACATATTCGCAGAGAAAAAGATGGGCGTTTCCTGCGAAGCTGATTTGAGTTTCGCAATTTGTTCGTCGGAAAGACCGGTTGTTGCCACGACCGCCGCGCATTTGTGCGCTGTGGCATATGCCAAAAGCCCGTCTAACACAGACGGATGCGAAAAATCAATAATCACATCGCCGTCTACCGTCAAATCCGAAAAGTGTTTGAAAATAGGGTAGTCGGCAGTACCTTCGCCGATATCCACGCCTGCAACGATTTCGCAGTCCTCGCGGCGGCGAACACTTTCGGTAATCACATGCCCCATATGGCCGAGACAGCCGCTTAAAATAATCCTTGTCATGCTTTCACATCCCGAAAAAACTTTATTTTACAAGACCGTATTTACGCATTACCGTTTCTAATTTGGCGGTGGTTGCTTCGTTCATATCGCAAAGCGGCATACGCAACGGACCTGCGTCAAAGCCCATCATACGCATAGCCTGTTTCACGGGAATGGGGTTGACATCCATAAACATCGCGTTGCAAAGTTCCAAATATTCGAGTTGCAATTTGCGGCTGGTTTCAAAATCACCGTTTAATGCCGACGCGGCAATATCGTGCGCAACCTGCGGCGCTATATTAGAAAGAACGGAAATTACGCCTTTGCCGCCCAAAGACATAATCGGGGTGATTTGGTCGTCATTGCCCGAATAGACCGCAAAATCGGGGTCGCAAAGCGAGATGGTTTTTGCAATCGAGGAAAGATTGCCCGTTGCTTCTTTTGCGCCGTAAATCATTTTATGATGCGACAATTCCGCGTAGGTTTCGGGCTTGACTTCACACCCGGTACGGCTCGGCACATTGTAAATGATAATCGGCGTGGAAACGCGGTCTGCAAGATAAGTATAATGCTTATAAAGCCCTTCCTGCGAAGCCTTGTTATAATACGGCGTGACCATCAAAAGACCGTCTACACCGATTTTTTCCGCTTCGTTGGAAAGTTTTAAGGCATATGCAGTGTCGTTACTGCCGGTTCCTGCAATGACGGGAATTCTGCCCGCAACGGTTTCCACGGTAAAACGGATAGCGTCGGTGTGCTCCTCATGTGTGAGCGTCGCGCTTTCGCCCGTGGTGCCGCAAATGACGATTGCGTCCGTACCGTGGGCAATCTGATATTCCAAAATAGTTTTCAAGGCAGGGTAGTTCACCGCACCGTCTGCGGTAAACGGGGTAATAATCGCAACGCCTGCGCCTGTAAAAATCGGGTTTTTCATAGAAATAACCTCCAAATCAATCAGTCCATATAGCCTTCTGCGCAAAGCAGTTCAGCCAGCAATACACCGCCGCCGGCAGCCCCGCGCAATGTGTTGTGCGAAAGGCAGACGAACTTGTAATCATATTGCGTGTCTTCGCGCAGTCTGCCGATAGAAATTGCCATACCGCCTTCAAGCATTCTGTTGAGTTTGGTCTGCGGCATATTATCCTCAACAAAATAATTGAGGAACTGCTTCGGTGCGCTCGGTAAATCCAATTCCTGCGCTCTGCCTTTAAAGTTCTTCCAAACTTCTAAAATTTCTTCTTTGGACGGCTTATTCTCAAACCGTACAAACACAGCGCCCATATGCCCGTTGGAAACCGGCACGCGCAGGCACTGCGCCGTGAAATTGGGGGAGGTGGCGGGTTTAATCACATCCCCGTCAATTTTGCCCCAAATTTTCAAAGGTTCTTGCTCGCTCTTTTCTTCCTCGCCGCCGATGTACGGAATGACATTATCCACCATTTCGGGCCAGGTTTCAAAAGTTTTGCCGGCACCGGAAATTGCCTGATAGGTGCAAACCAAAACATCTTTTACGCCGAACTTTGAAAGTGGGAACAGCGCGGGCACATAGCTTTGCAAAGAACAGTTGGATTTTACGGCAATAAAACCGCGTTTCGTACCGAGACGCTTTCTCTGCGCGGGAATAATGTGGATATGCGCTGCATTGAGTTCCGGCACAACCATCGGCACATCGGGCGTGTGACGGTTTGCACTGTTATTCGAGATAACAGGGCATTCCGCTTTTGCATAGCGTTCTTCCAAGGCTTTGATTTCGTCTTTTTTCATATCCACAGCGCAGAATACAAAATCCACCATCGAAGCAATTTTTTCCACATCGCCCGTTGCGTCCATAACAACAAGGTCTTTTACATTTTCGGGGATTTCAACATCCATACACCATTTTGCACCGACAGCGTCCGCATATTTTTTGCCTGCCGAACGCGGGCTTGCCGCGACAACTTTCACATTGAACCACGGGTGATTGGCAAGCAATGTTAAAAATCTTTGCCCAACCATACCCGTTGCGCCGATTACACCGACATTATACTGTTTTTCCACTTGTGTTTACCTCCAAAACGTGTTATTCTATTGTCTGCATAAAAAAAGCCGGTCGTTACAACCGGTCATCATAAACTGCGTGCAGACTCAAGCACCGCGCAAAAATACGCCGTGTTTACAATAGCACTCCACCAAATTTATGATGACAGTTATGCCGCTGTTCGCAAACATACCCAAACAAAGCAAAAATCGGTTTCCTTTGTCTTCGGCAAAAAACCCTTTTACGCACGGTGAACAGCCCCGATTGACCTGACATGCGTTACTGATGTGTTTTGCACCTCTATTGCAGTTGGGAATATCATATCATTTTTCTTTTCACAAGTCAATCATTTTAACAGATTTGGAACATTGTCGGGAGATTACCTATGCAAAAACAAGATTTTTATTATGATTTACCAAAAGAACGCATTGCGCAAACGCCGATGGAGCCGCGCGACCACTCAAAAATGATGGTTTTGCACCGCGATACCGATGAAATCGAGCATAAGCATTTTTACGATATTTTAGACTATTTAAACGAAAATGACTGCTTGATTTTAAACGACACCCGCGTTTTGCCTGCGCGATTGTACGGCGAAAAAGAAGAAACGGGCGCCCATGTGGAATTTTTGTTGCTTAACCAAAAGGAAAACGATGTTTGGGAGGTCATTACAGGCCCCGGCAGACGCGCAAAGGTCGGCGCAAAATTTTCCTTCGGCGGCGGTATTTTGAAAGCCGAAGTGTTGGAAGTTTTGGAAAACGGGAACCGTTTGGCACGCTTTTTTTATGACGGCGACAGTATTTTTCCCGTACTGGAAAAAGTCGGTGAAATGCCGCTTCCACACTATATTACAGAAAAATTAGAGGACGCCGAACGCTATCAAACCGTGTATTCCAAAGAATTGGGCTCTGCCGCCGCGCCGACAGCGGGGCTACACTTTACGCCCGAAATCTTGGAAAAGATACGGCAAAAAGGTGTCAAAATCGGCTTTGTAACCTTACATGTCGGCATCGGCACATTCCGCCCTGTGAAAGCGGACAATATTGAAGACCACAAAATGCATTCCGAGCATTACCATTTGTCCGAAGAAACCGCCGCGCTTATCCGTGAAACCAAGAAAAACGGTGGGCGCGTGATAGCCGTCGGTACAACCAGTTGCCGCACGCTTGAAAGCGTGGCAACCTTTCACGGTGAAATCTGCGCCGCAGACGGCTGGACAAGCATTTTTATTTATCCCGGGTATCAATTCAAGTGTATTGATGCATTGCTTACGAATTTCCATTTGCCCGAAAGCACGCTGATTATGTTGGTATCCGCATTTTATGACCGCGAAAAGGTTTTGGCGGCATACAAGGAAGCGGTCGAACAGGAATATCGGTTCTTTTCCTTCGGCGATTGTATGTTGTTAGTATAATATAGGAGCGTTTTATGTTTACAGTTTTAAAAACAGAGGGCACGGCCCGCCGCGGCGAATTCCAAACCGTCCACGGCACGGTACAGACGCCTGCATTTATGAATGTTGCCACCGCAGGTGCTATTAAGGGCGCGGTTTCAAGCTTTGACTTAAAGGATATTGGCTGTCAGGTGCAACTTTGCAACACATATCATTTGCATGTGCGTCCCGGCGATACCCTCATCAAAGAACTCGGCGGTTTGCACAAGTTTACGGGTTGGGACGGTCCGATTTTAACCGACAGCGGCGGATTTCAAGTTTTTTCACTCGCAAAATTGCGTCAAATCAAAGAAGAAGGCGTTCATTTTCATTCGCATGTTGACGGGCGGAAAATTTTTATGGGCCCTGAGGAAAGTATGCAAATTCAGTCCAATCTCGGCTCAACGATTGCAATGGCATTTGACGAATGTGTGGAAAATCCCGCTGAATATGCCTATGCAAAAGCGTCCTGCGAGCGTACTGTGCGTTGGCTTGTGCGCTGCAAAGCGGAAATGGCGCGCTTAAACGCATTGGAGGATACGGTAAATCCCAACCAACTGCTGTTCGGGATTAACCAAGGGTGCACTTATGATGATTTGCGTATAGAAAACATGAAGCAAATTGCGGAATTGGATTTGGACGGCTATGCCATCGGCGGGCTTGCGGTCGGCGAACCGAAAGAAGATATGTACCGCATTATTTCTGCCGTTGAGCCGTTTATGCCGAAAGACAAACCGCGTTATTTAATGGGTGTCGGCACACCGGGCAACATTTTAGAAGCCGTCAGCCGCGGCGTGGATTTGTTTGACTGTGTTATGCCAAGCCGCAATGCACGCCACGGACACTTGTTCACCAAAAACGGCATTATCAATTTGAATAACGAAAAATACAAAAACGACTTGTCTCCGATAGAGGAAGGCTGTCAATGCCCAACCTGTCAGCATCATTCACGAGCATATATTCGCCATTTGTTTAAAGCAGGGGAGATGCTCGCCATGCGCCTTTGCGTGATGCACAACCTTTATTTCTATAATACGCTCCTTGCAAAAATCCG
This sequence comes from Candidatus Fimenecus sp., assembly GCA_051881395.1. GTDB lineage: Bacteria > Bacillota > Clostridia > Oscillospirales > Acutalibacteraceae > Fimenecus. Next base: position 3,402 of record JBJEPU010000106.1, on the reverse strand, counting down.
TGCACAAATAGAAAATGGTACTTTTGACAGTTTTAAAAACGAAAATGTGGAGAAACTCGACACACGCATATAAATGTGAGCATTTTGTTAAATTTAGAATAACTATTGCAAAATATCCCAATTCTATGTATAATAAGTTGATTTTATTTTTGGAGGAATTTTGAAAATGTTAAATTTCGTATTACCCCTTGAAGCTACCGCTACTTCCGGCACAGGCAGCAGCAGTATGTTGCCCATGATTTTAATGATGGTTGCTTTGTTCGCGATTATGTATTTTTTCACCATTCGGCCGCAAAAGAAGCAACAGAAAAAAGAACAGGAAATGCGTGACAACACGCAAGTCGGCGATGAAATTACAACCATCGGCGGTATTGTCGGCAGAGTTGTTACGGTTAAGGAAGATTCTTTGATTATTGAAACCGGCGCGGACAGAAATAAAATGAAAATTACGCGTTGGGCTATTCAAATGAACAACACCGCGAACGAAAAACTTCAAGCGGAGCGTGAAGCCGCAAAAGCCGCGCAGGAAAAGGATAAAGAAGAAAAAGCAAAAAAGAAAAGCAAAAAAGAAGACTGATACAGCGCATAATTAAAACTACCCCCGCATACTTTTTAGTAAAGTGTGCGGGGGTGTTTTTATGTCTGTGCAAGCAAAAAAACGGCATTCTTCACGCCGAACGGCGACACAAGGGAAAAATACAAGTCCGTCTAATACCTATAAATCTGCGTTTCTTTACGGCTTGGTCGGTTTCTTTCTGTTTTTGCTCGGCACGGCATTGCTTTCCGTATTTTTATTGAAAAGTGAAACACAGCCGGCACATATGCATATTGCAGTCTATACGGTATACGGCTGTACCGCGCTGATATGCGGGTTTTTATGCACGGCGCGAAAAAGAATACCGATATTTCCAAACTGCTTTTTTGCCGGCTTTGCAGAACTGCTGTTGGTACTGATATGTATGCTGTTCGCATCCAAAGCACAGTTTACCGTGTTTGTGTGTATTCCGATTGCATTAAGCCTTGTTTGCCCGATTCTCGGCGGAATCATCGGTAAAAAAATATAAATTTTGTTAAGTTAAGGTGTTTAAAATGAAAAGACGCAAAACGCACGCCACCATCATCGCAACCGGAATTCGTAAAAAAAGAAAAATAAACACAAACGCAATCCGAAAAAACCAAAAATTGATACTTCTGACCACCGTATTGATTTGCGGGGTATTGTTGGGCGTTCTGTTTGTAAAATACACAGACAACGCAACCTATCTCTCTTTGCAAAATCTTGTAAAAGCACATTTTAAGCAAAGCGAAGCGCAGTCGGTTTGGCTGAACTTTCTTTCAAACTTCGGCACGGACTGCATATACATATCGATTGCTTTTTTGTTGGGCTTGTGTTTAGCCGGAGAACCGTTTTTGTGGCTTTTACCGCTTATAAAGGGATTGGGCATCGGAACGGTATCCGCCTGCCTTTACAAAGCTTATACATTACAAGGCTTGGAGTATTATGCTTTGTTTTTACTCCTGCCGAATGTACTGTCTGCGGCGTCCCTTTTATTCAGTTGCAAAGAGAGTATCCTGTTTTCTCGGGACATCAATCGCAGTTTGCTGAAAAGAGCAGATAGTTTTGACGGGTTTCATGCAATAAAACTATATATGCTTCGGCACTTTGTCTTGCTGATCATTATGCTGGTCTCTGCCGCAATCGGCGCTGTGGTTTTATACTTGTTTCACGGAAAAATCAGTCTTTTTTCGCTTTAACAGTTGCAAGGGGATTTGCGTCGGACGCATTTTTCAGCTGTTCATCCACCAAATGCGTATAAATCTCCGTTGTACCCAAATTTTCGTGTCCCAAAATCTCTTTCAGCACCAGCACATCCACATGACCGTGCTGATACATCAATGTAGCGGCGGTATGCCGCAATTTGTGCACGGAAAGGCCGCGATCTCCAAGCCCGCATTTGTCTAAATACCCGTAAACCATATGTTGTACGGTTTTTGGACTGATGCGCTGATAGCGACTGCTTAAAAACAGTGCATTTTTGTCCTTTTGCCGCACTTTGTCCACAGGGCGAACCGCCATATACCGCTTAATCGCGTCCATACAAGCCTCATTCAAATATACGGTTCGCTCCTTGTTGCCTTTGCCGGTAACCACAAGTGTGTTATTGTCTTTTATATCGGTATAATCAATCGAAACCAATTCCGAAAGGCGCAAGCCGCAGTTTAAAAACAGGGTTAATATACAATAATCACGCTCTTTATAGGGGCCGTCCACCGAAGCCAACAGTTGAAGACTTTCCTCCAAGGTTAAGTACTTCGGCTGGGCTTTTTTCTTTTTCGGTGTTTCCAATTCCTGCATGGGATTTTCGTCTAACAGCTTTTTTTGGACATGCAAATAGCGAAAAAATGCTCGGATACTGCTGGTTTTTCGCGCGCGCGCCGCGGCGTCATTGTCGCGTTCGGATTTGCAATAGGATAAAAACGCGTATGCATCAGCAAGAGTTACTTTTTGAAAAAAATATATATCCAAATCCGAAATATCAATTTTTTCAAAATCCGGGGCAGGGGAACCGGCGCGCTCGGCATCCCGCATTTTTAAAAAGCGGAAAAACAGGGTTAAATCTAAAACATATTCGTCCACCGTTAATTCTGATTTGTTTTTGATGGCAAGCTCATGATTTGCAAACTCCCGCACCAACGGCGGCAAGCTCGGTGATTGGGCATATTTTGTCATTGTAAATTTCTCCGTTCCTGTGAAACAGTTTCACATTGCATTAAATTGTTTAAACTGAAATATAGCTTAATAATTCCAATAAATATTTACGATTACAGAAATATGAAAGGGCATATAATCGATTTTTCAGTAAAAATAGGAATATGAGCTTATTTTGAAAAAATCAGTTTAAATCCAATTCAGTCCTTGTTGTACTTCGTTATATAGAAAATCAAACAATATTTTCAAGAAACTTCTATAAAGTTAAAAATATCCGTTGTTATTGCAAGAAATTGAAAAAACGCATCAAATAGAAATTTTCCTGACGAGCAAACCCTTGTCAAAAAAATTTCTATCGGCTGAGACGGGAAAGAAAATCTGCTGAAATTGTAAGAAAACTATAACTGAAAATGCGAACAGAAAATTAAAGTCATATAGAATTCGTACATAAAGCAAATATGCAAGAAAAATGAAATCATTAAAATATAAAAACGAATAACTACCAAAATAACTATACCTGTATTGAGGAATGCTTTGCGAGAGATGTTCGTACTGAAACCATAGGTTTACACAAAAATTAAGAAAAATCGCTGTATTTGGCAATTTTTACCGTTTTTATCTCCCCTTAATTATACAAAATTTGCATTTTGTATAATTGTATAGCAAAAACGACTAAAAGTCAACCCCGCCCC
>JBJEPU010000105.1:0-2068 GCA_051881395.1 Candidatus Fimenecus sp. | reverse complement strand
AGGAAATCGGCGCGCAGTATTACAAAGATTTTATTGCGAAAGGCTTTTCCACAGGCGGCCCCGGCGAAATCCTCTCCTGCCCCGACAGCGAATCTGCTTTTGCGCTTTTGGAAAGTTATGTGGTGCTATACCGCGTGACAAACGAGCCGCAATGGTTGGCTTTCGCCCAGGACACCGCCGCGCTGTGCGCCACTTGGTGCGTAGGATATGACTATCATTATAAAGACGATACGCAGTTTGCGGAACGCGGTGTGGCGACCACGGGCGCGGTTTGGGCAAGTGTGCAAAACAAGCACGCCGCACCGGGCATTTGCACGATGTCGGGCGAGTCACTTTTCCATTTGTACCGCGCCACAGGCAACACCGTGTATTTGGAATTGTTAAAAGATATTGCCCACAATATTACGCAGTTTGTAAGCACGCCCGAACACCCCATGCGCGCAAGTTATGTTTGGCACAATAACCCCGCGCACAGGCAAAAAGTGGCGGCAAGGCGATTTGCAAATGTTGTGCGCACGCTGTCAAAAAGTAGTAACACATTAGAGAAACTGCTTGCGCCGACATATAAAAATCTGTTCAACCCCGTCGGGCGTATCAATGAGCGCGTCAATCTTTCGGATTGGGAAGGCACCAACAATGTTGGCGAAGTGCCTTTGGGCTCTTGCTGGTGCGAGGTTTCCACAATGCTTACTTATTTGGAAATCCCTGCGGTGTATATTCAGCCCGATACTGCATTCTGCTTTGCTTTTGACCACATTGAATGTACGGTAACTGAAAAAAGCGAAGATACGCTGACAGTTGAAATGTACAACCCGACAGAATACAATGCAGAATACCGTATTTTCACAGAAAATTCCGCCGGCGCGAAAGCGATACCCATAGAACAGGCTTTGCCTTTGAAAACGGTATTTTTGCGTGCAGGCGAGCGTAAAACAATAAAATTGGATAGGGGAAAAGAAAATGCTTGAAATGAAAGGCCGCAATTTTTATTTAGACGGCAAAAAGTTTAATGTTTACTCAGGTGCGATGCACTATTTTCGTATTCCGCACGAATATTGGGAGGACCGACTTCTGAAACTGAAAGCCGCGGGCTTCAACACGGTGGAAACCTATGTGGCGTGGAATATGCACGAGCCGAAAGAGGGTGAATTCAACTTCCAGGGGCAAAACGATGTGGTGCACTTCATTGAACTTGCGCAAAAGGTCGGTCTTTATGTGATTGTGCGCCCCGGTCCGTACATATGTGCCGAGTGGGAGTTTGGCGGTTTCCCTGCGTGGCTTTTAAAGTATAATGATATTCAGCTTCGATGCTATAATGAACGCTATTTGCATTTCGTCGAAAAATATTTCAATGTCTTACTGCCCAAGTTTGTGGATTTACAGATTACCCACGGCGGTCCCATCATCATGATGCAGGTGGAAAACGAATACGGCAGTTACGGCAGAGATAAAAAATATCTTCGGTTTTTGCGTGACTTAATGCGTAAAAACGGCATTGATGTTACGCTGTTTACCTCAGACGGTGAAAGCCGCTCTCACCTTTCGGGCGGCAGTTTGGACGAGGAATTTAAGGTTGTCAACTTCGGAAGTTACCCACAAGACGGTTTCCGTGACTTAAAGGCGTATCAGCCTGATAAGCCCCTGATGTGCGGCGAACAGTGGTGCGGCTGGTTTGACCATTTCCGTGAACAGCACCACCATTCCAATGATGCTTATACAAAAAAGACCATGCCGAAAATGCTGAACGGATTTTTTGCAGCGGACGCCAATTTTAACTTCTATATGTTCCACGGCGGCACAAACTTTGGCTTCATGGCGGGCGCAAATCACAACAATTACTTCTATATGCCCACTACCACAAGTTATGATTACGACGCGCCGCTCAACGAATACGGCGACTACACGCTCAAATATCATATCATGCGCGATATGCTGTGTAAAAAGCAGGGCATCAACCCTGAATTGCCGCCCCGCCCGAAAACACAGGCAATCGGCGATGTAAAACTTACGAATGCGGAACGGCTTTTCCCGAATATTGAGAAAATCGCCGGTCATTTTGAGGACCACA
>JBJEPU010000104.1:0-2070 GCA_051881395.1 Candidatus Fimenecus sp. | reverse complement strand
TTTTATTTTGTGCTATTGGCGATCCTTCGCTTCGCTCAGGATGACAAATTACCCCTACAAACCCCAATTTGCACAGATTTTTATTTATTTGAGAGAATTTATAAAGAATATCTATAAAGGAAACGTACGATTTGCCGTCGCGCAGTCGCGACCAATCGAAAGGACAAGGTAAAGATGACTTACAAAGTAAATCTACGATTTAAATTTCCTGCACGTTTTTGATGATATTTTCGACCAAGGCTTTATATTCTTTATCCTTATCCATTCTGTCGGCGACACTGTCGATGGAATGTTTGACGGTGGAATGCGTTTTGCCGTTAAAGCATTTTCCGATTTCTTCCAAAGACATCCCCGTCATTTCGCGAATAATGTACATTGCCATTTGGCGCGCGTCCTTGATATTTTTGTCACGCTTGTCCGAGGTGATATTGCTGACGGAAACCCCCATCACGGCGCTGACCTGCTCTAAAATTTTTTCGCGCACTACCGACACGGGCTGTGTGGTGTTCATCAGTTCTTTAATGGCGTCTTTGGTAATTTCGATGGTTGGGGTGGTGTCCAACAAAACACAAATGGCTTGTAATTTTTTCACCGCGCCCTCTAATTGCCGCACATTGTGGCTGACTTGCTCGGCAATAAATTCCACAACCGCGTCGGGAATGGAAAAAGAAAGGGCATCCGCTTTGTTTTTGATAATCGCCATACGCATTTCAAAATCCGGCGGCTGAATGTCTGCCATTAAGCCCCATTCAAAACGGTTTTTCAACCGTTCCGTCAGTTTCGGGATTTCGTTGGGCGGATTATCGGAGGAAAGCACAATTTGCTTGCCGTTTTCGGTTAAGGCATTAAAGGTATGGAAAAATTCCTCTTCAATCGAGTTTTTGCCGGCGATAAATTGAATATCGTCCACCAAAAGCGCGTCGGCGCGGCGATATTTTTCGCGCATTTCAGCGGGATTGTTCGAGAACCGCACATGCTCGATAATGTCATTGGTAAAATTTTCGCTGGTGACGTAAATAATTGAAGCGTCGGGATTGCGACTTTTCATATAATTTTCAATGGCTTTCAGAAGGTGCGTTTTACCAAGCCCGCTTTTGCCGTAAATAAACAGCGGATTATAGGTTTTGCCGGGATTTTCGGCGACCTTTTTCGCCGCGGCATAGGCATAGTTATTGGATTTGCCGACCACGAAATTTTCAAAGCTGTTGGCGCGGTTGTTGATGACCAGTTCGTCCGCAGAGGCACTCGCGGCGGCAGAAACGGATGTTTCTTCCTCTTTTTCTTTTTCCACAAGCAAGATTTCCACGCGGACGGGAAAGGCCAGTGCATTGAAAAACGCCTGTTCCAAAAGCTCGGTGAATTTTTTGGTGACGATGCCGTATTTGAATTCGTTGTCAATGGTTAAGGTGACCTTTTCCCCGTCAAAAGCAGTCAGCTGCAAGGGTGCAAGCCACAGGGAAAACACCGCGCTTGTAATGCCGCCGTCGGTTTTGATATAGGTGCAGGCGGCGTCCCACAATTCGGAAAGGGATTCCATAAAACAGTCTCCGTTCAAAAGAATTTTCAAAAATACAGAAAAACAAAACCGAAGCCGGTTTTTAAAAATCGCTGAAAACCGCCGCAGGGCGCGTTTGTGCCGATTGCATATTCTCACCCGTTTTCAGGGCAAAACAGCAAAAACGGCGCTTGAAAGCGATATTTTCACGAATACACTTATTATATTAGCATAAACCGAAAACTTTTTCAACTGTTTTATATATATTTATATATATTATAATATGTATAGTGCAAAAAACAGAAAAAAGCGTTCCGTTTTGTGGTGTAGAGAAAATATAAATTTGGATTTGTATTTGTCATCCTGAGCGAAGCGAAGGATCTCAAACAGAACCAAGTATAAAATGTGCGAAACGAGATTCTTCGGCTTGCGCCTCAGAATGACAATCGGGAGGGCGTGGATTTTCTCCGAAAACGGGCACCCTTTTGTCCGCCCCTACAACGGGGCGTCGAGACGCCGCCCCCTACGCTCGTATTACATTTCGTGCGCGTAGGGAACGGTCTTGACCGTTCCGA
>JBJEPU010000103.1:0-11175 GCA_051881395.1 Candidatus Fimenecus sp. | reverse complement strand
GAAGGCGTAACGGTGGACGGCACCAAGCCCGCACTGGTTTCGATTACGGCGACCTATAACGGCGAGGCATATCAAAACGGCACTTGGGTGGCAGATACCGTGGAAATGACGCTGGAAAGCAGCGCGTATTCAGGGATATACACTTACCAATACCGTGTGGACAGCGGCGAGTGGATAACGCTCTCCGGCAATACGCTGACCGCAAGCCAAGACGGCAGACATGTCTATGAATTCCGCGCCGTCAGCAATTCCGGTCTTTACAGCGCGGCAACGGCGCAGGTTGTGCAAATCGACCGACAAAAACCCGTTATCCGTGTGGCGTTTGACGGCACCTTTGGGCGGTGGACTGCCGAGGGGGCTCGGTTTAATTTCACAACAGAGGAAGAAAGCCTTTCGGGCATTACCTATTATTATTACGACGGCACGGGTTGGTATGAATTCGACGGCTCGGAACTGAATTTGAAAGAAGATACCAATGCGGTGTACTGCTTTAAGGCGGTCAACGGAGCGGGCACGGAAAGCACCACTTCGGACAGTTATCTTGTGATGATTGACACCACCGAGCCGGATATTATCTTGACGCCGACGGTAACCGAACCGACGGAAACGGCATATATGGTGGATTTTGAAACGGTGGTCGGGCCGTCCGGCTTGGCGTCCGTAAAGGTAGACGGCCGCGATTATACGCGCCGCACCTCGTTCCCCGTTTCTAAAAACGGCAATTATTTGGTTACGGTAACCGGCAACAACGGCGTGTCCAAAACTGTTTTGCTGACTATCAGCAATTTCCCGGACCCCAACGAAACGCCGATTTTACAGGTGGGTGTTTCCGGTGCGCTCGGTGCACAAACCGACAAGCCGATTACCTTTACACTTTCTACGCCGAATTACACCACGGGGATTTCCTATTATTATTCAACCGGAGACGGCTGGACGCGCATTGCAGGCGACACCTTAACGATTGACAGCGAAACCAAAGCGACATACACCTTCAAAGCTGTCAATAAATCGGGTGTGGAAAGCTATGTTTCCCCCGCATACGAGGTTTGGTTTGAGAAAACGGAAATCAAGCAGATTTTGCCGAATGAGGACGGCTCGACCGATATTACGGTGGACCGTTCGCAGGGTACAACCTATCTTGTGGGCTTGAACGCCGAGAATACCTCGGTTGCCGAGCTGAAAGCAGAACTGCAAAATGAGGATACGCAAATTATTGTGCGGCGCGGTGACACTGTGTTGACGGACAGCGATGCGGTCGGCACGGGTTGCGTGGTGCAGTGTGTATCTGCAAAGGATACCTCCGTGGTTTACGAAAGCGCAACCGTCATTTTGTATGGCGATGTCAACGGCGACGGCGTGATTGACGCAAACGATTACCGCACAATGAGCACCGCTTCCTTGGCGGATGCCTCTGTTATCGGCGGCGGTGTTTACAGCGTGGCGGCGGATTTGAACGGCGACGGCGTGGTGGACTTCTTTGATGTCTCGCTGTTGAATTTGCAACTTTCCGGCAAATGCCCGATAGACCAAACCGCAAAGCTGTATCAATAATATAAACCCACGGCAAAAGGGGGCTGTCGTTTGCAGTCAGCCCCTTTCTGTTGCAGAAAAATTCGATTTCGGAAGCGAGAACGATGAACGCTGAAAAAGAGAAACAGGTGATTAACGGCTACTGCGATGCGGTTGGGGATTTGCTTTCGAGCGCAGTCGTACAGCAGATGCGGCAGTATCCGCACCATAAAACAGTCAGCACCTTTTGGCACAGCGTGTATGTGTCTTATCTTACCTATCGGTTTTGCGGCGGATTGCATTTGCAGCAGCGCGAAGCCGCCCGTGCCGCACTTTTACACGATTTTTATTTGTATAATTGGTATGTGGAAAAGCACGGGGAATACCATGTTTGGTATCACCCGAAAACGGCGGTCAAAAATGCCGAAGAATACTTCGGACCGTTGACGGAAAAACAGAGAAATATGATTTTAAGCCATATGTGGCCGCTGTTTGTCGAGCCGCCGAAATCGAAAGAGGCCTATGTGCTGACCTTGGCGGACAAAATCGCCGCCACGCGGGATTTGTTGGGGCTTGCCGATACATTTCAACCGGTGTATGCACAAATTGAAAGGGAGCTGATACGGCGTGGAGCTTTTGAGAACCGTCGCTGAATATTTTCTTTGGTTTATTCTTTACAGCGTTTGCGGTTGGATTATGGAAACCGCTTTGTACGCCGTGCGCAGAAAGCAAGCGGTCAAACGCGGGTTTTTGTTCGGCCCGCTTTGCCCGATTTACGGCGTCGGGATGATGCTTTGTATGCTGTTGTTTTATGACCGTATCGACAATGTTGTTCTGCTGTTTTTGGTGGGCACAGTTACCTGTACGGCGCTCGAATATGTGACGCATTTCGTGCTCGAAAAACTGTTTCATTCCACTTGGTGGGATTATTCCAACAAAAAGTTTAATGTCAAAGGGCGTATCTGTCTGCAAAACAGCTTGCTGTTCGGGGTGGGCGTGGTGCTGATTGTCCGCGTCATTCAGCCGTGGGTTATCCTTTGGACGGCGAAAATCCCCGACACGGTGCTTTACTGGATTGTATTCATTTTATATACCGTTTTGATTGTGGATTTGACCACCACCATTGCGAGCTTGAAAAATACGGTGGCACTGCTCAAAAACTTGCAGAATGTGATTAACGAGCATATGCAAAAAGGCATTGACGAAACCGACGCGTATTTCAATGAATTGACGGACCGTGTGAAGGAGTCGGCGGCGCTGACAGATTGGGCAAAACACCTGAAAAACGGAAAATCCACCGTGGCGCGGTTGCATAAAGAATACCCGAATTTCAAGTTGCACCGCTACAAGGACGCGTTGCAAATGCTGTTTGAAAAGTTAGATGAGAAAATAGACGAGCATAAAAAATAAGATAGCAAAATCCCCTTGCAATCCCTTCGGATTGCAAGGGGATTTTGCATGTGTGGATTTATTTTTGCTTTCGCAGTTTCCCGCCTAACGCGTCCGCGCCGTACAAGGCGCCGAAGATGGCGGCGGCAATCAGGGTAGAATACAGCCTATGCATTTCGTATTTTGCTTCTAAAACGCCTGTGGCAAATAACACGCCGATGATGGCGACGATATACAATGCCAAAAGCAAAGCCTTACATTTGTTTTGCGGCGTTTCGCGGTAGGAAAGCGTAAAGGCGAGCACAACGGCAATCGCCGCCGCACCGATATAAAACCATAAAAACCGTGTCAAGAAACCGCCTCCCGTGTGTAAAGTGAATTTGCTTTACGCATTTTCTTGTTCCAAATTCTCCGCAACCTGCATCATTACGGCACATTCTATCCGCTTTTTGAACAGCTCGCAGCCGTATTTGTAAACGCCGGTAATCGAACCCGTCGCGTGATAAGCGTTTGCCGCGCAACCGCCGCTGCAATAGAGCTTCGCCCAGCAGTCTTTACATTCGGGGCGCGCGTAGGCGTTACAGCATTTGAACTCCTGCTGTAAGGCAATGTTTTTGATACCGTCGTAAATATTGCCCATTTTGTACTTTTCGTCACCGACGAATTGGTGGCAGGGGTACAAGTCGCCCCACGGTGTGACTGCCAAATATTCCGTGCCCGAGCCACAGCCCGAAATGCGCTTGTAAATGCACGGGCCGCCCGTCAAATCGAGCATATAGTGGTAAAAGGTGATAGGGTGCCCCTCTTTTTTGCGGCGGAGCATTTCTTTTGCCAGAATTTCATATTGCTCGTAAAGCACGGGCAAATCCGCGTCACGGAGCGCATACGGCGCGTCGGGTGCGCAAACCACGGGCTCCATGGAAAGTTCGGTAAAGCCCAAATCCGCCATATGGAAAATATCGTTTGTAAAATCGATGTTGTTTTTTGTGAATGTGCCGCGCACATAATAGCCCTTGTCGCCGCGTTTTTTCACAAATTCCTGAAATTTCGGCACAATTACATCGTAACTGCCTTGGCCGTTGACGGTTTTGCGCAAACGGTCATGCACTTCCTTGCGCCCGTCTAACGAAAGCACCACATTGTGGCACTCGCGGTTGGCAAATTCCGTCACTTCATCGTCCAACAACACGCCGTTGGTGGTCAAGGTGAAGCGGAAGTTTTTGCCCTTTTCCTTTTCAATACTGCGCGCATACGCGACCAACTGCTTGACGACTTCAAAATTCATCAGCGGTTCGCCGCCGAAAAAGTCCACTTCCAAATTTTTGCGTTTGCCCGAGTGCTCCACCAAAAAGTCCAGTGCCCGCTTGCCCGTTTCAAAGGACATAAGCGCCCGTTCCCCGTGGTATTTGCCCTGCGCGGCAAAGCAGTATTCGCAGTTTAAGTTGCAGGTGTGCGCCACATGCAAACACAGCGCCTTTAACTCGGTGTGACGGTTTTTAAAGTCGAACGCCTTGTTTTCGTAAACATCTTCGGTAAAGAGTTTGCCGTCCGCTTTAAGTGTTGCAATATCGGAAAGCATTTCGTCCAAATCCGCCTCGGTCACATCGGGGCGGTCTTTGTATTTTGCAAGCAGTTCCGCCTTGATTTCGTTCGGGGTGTGGCATTCATACATTGCAATCGCGTCAAAAGCGACTTCGTCCACCGCGTGCACAGAGCCGCTGAACACATCTAAAACAATGTTGTAGCCGTTTAATTTGTATTGATGTACCATAGAAAAACCTCAAAAAGAAAAGCCGTTTGCTGTTTAACAGAAAACGGCTTCTTTTAAAATGCCAATAAACTTATTTCTGCTCCATGCATTTTTCGCACTGCTGGTTGGCAACGCCGCAGGAGGTTTTGCAAGCGCTCTGGCAGGAGGTCTGGCATTCGCCGCAGCCGCCGTTCTGCACGCTTTCTTTCAAATCACGGGTTTTTACGGTTTGAATTCTTTTCATAATTCTAATTGCTCCTTACAAGAATTTTATTCGTGAATATAGTAGCACAAGGCGGTCGGTTTGTCAATCGCAAACCGTGATTTTCGGGAATTCTCCGCCGTCGGCAATCACTTTCAGCCCGTGTGCTTTTGCATTTTCGAGCGCGTCGGCGATTTCCTTTGTCACGCGCTCGCCGCGCACCAACATGGGCACCCCGGGCGGATAACACCAAACGGTGTTAAGGCTCGTTTTCCCAACGGCGTTTTGCAACGGCACGCGCACGCCCGTTTGCTTCGCCGCCGCGTCAGGGGAAAACACAACAGGCGGCAGGGGAACGGCGTCAAATTGCGGCGGTGCGACGGCGGTTTGTAAAGTGCAGTCCATCTCCCGGAGCGCCGCAAACAACCGCGAAAAGCCTTCTGCGGTGTCACACACCGAGGTCATCAACAGGGCGTAGGATACCGCCGCCATTTCGCCCTCGATTTTGTATTCCGCGCGTAAGGTCTGTAAAAGCGATACACCGTCTGTGTTCGTATTTGCTGTTACAATCGGCAGTTTGCAGCCGTCGAAAGCGAAAAAGGCGGGGTGCAGTTTTAAAGTGTCATTCCCTTTGCATAAAACGGTGAAGTGCGTGAGCGTTTTGCATTGTTTGGAAAAATATTCTAATTCTTTTTTATATGTTGCGAAAGCCGTTTCAGCCTTTTCCTCTAAAATCCGCACACATTCCGCAATCGAAGAAAGCAGTAGGTAAGACGGGCTGGAAGTTTCAAAAACCGAGAGTTTTTGCTGAAACGCGGCGGGGGAAATGCGGTCTGTGCACAAATGCGCCGCCGCCGTTTGCGTCAGGGCGGGGAGCGTTTTGTGTAAGGAGTGAATCACAATATCTGCGCCCGCCGCCACTGCCGAAAGCATTTTTTGCTTTGTAAACAGTAAATGCGCACCGTGCGCCTCATCGACCAAAAGCGGAATATCTTTTGCGTGTAAAATGTCCGCAATCGCGCGAATATCGCTGATGACACCGTCATAGGTCGGCGAAGTCAGCACGCACAGGCGAATGTCGTTGTGCTTTTTCAGCGCTTCTGCAACACTTTCGGGCGCAATACTACCCGCAATGCCTGTTTTTTCATCCGTCGGCGGCTGTATGTAAACGGGTACAAGCCCCAACAGCTCCACGGCGTTGTAAACGGATTTGTGGCAGTTGCGCGCAAGCAAAATTTTGTCGCCTTGTTGTGTTGCGGCGGCAATCCCCGCCAAAATCCCGCAAGTCGACCCGTTCACGAGCGCAAAACTGTGCTTTGCACCGTAAAGTGCACAAAGTCGGTCGTTTAAATCTTTTAAAATGCCCTCAGGCGCGTGCAAATCGCCAAACCCGTCAATTTCGGTGATGTCCATAGAATAGGGGAGGGCGTTCCCGAGCAGCGCGGTGTTGCGCTTGTGCCCCGGCATATGAAACGGATACGCGTCACTTTCCCCGTACGCTTGCAGGGCAGAAAGTAAATCGGTTTTACTCACGCCGTCGCCCCCTTTCGGAATTGTTTGGGCGTTGTGCCCTTGTATTTTTTAAAGGTTTTGACAAAATAACTCAAATCGTTAAATCCGCACCCCAAGGCGATGTCCGTCACGGTTTCGTCGCTGTATAACAGTTGTTCGCAGGCGCATTCCACGCGGTAATAATTGAGATAGTCAATCGGCGTTCTGCCCGTCATTTCCGCAAAAAAGCGGCAAAAGTATTTCGGCGACATTTCCGCGGCGGCGGCAAGCTCCTCCAAGGTAATCGGCGCGCTGTATTGCTCGCGGATAAGCCCCAGGGCGTTTTTTAACTGCCGAATGCGTTTATCCCCGCGGCTTGACAGCGGTACGGCGCCGTGATAGCGGCGGTTTTGTATCATCAGCCCGATGAATTGCAACAACAGTCCCTGCGTAATGCAGGCAAAGCCCTTTTCCTGCGCGGACAGCGTATCAAATAACTGCCACAGTACGGCGGCCTCCTGCGTGCCTTTTCGGAAAATCCGCTGTAATTCGATTTGGTGGTTTTGCACATCCTCCAATTCTTTTTTACAAACGGAATTGCCGCCGATAAACGCGCTCAAATCCATATCAATACATTCATACACGCAGTCTGTCGGCGTGCCGCCGTGCAAAACACCGTCTTGAATGAGCGCCGTGTCGCCCGCCGAAAGGCTGTATGTATCCTCGTTTAGCGAAAGCGCCAAATGCCCCGAAACCACGCGCAAAAGCTCGTAATCAATGTGCCAGTGAAACGGCATTTGATAGCGCGGGTGGCTTTTATCCACATGGTGAAATTCAATCGGGAAGTCGAAGGTTCCGCGGGTTTTTTGTTCCTGATAATCCGAATAACTCATAATGCCCTCAAAAGTGAATATTATTATACTTTATTGGTATTATACACCTTGATTTCAGTAAAAAACAACAGTATAATGAAAGAAAATAGAATTTTTTTATTTTTAATGCCAAGGAGGAATACAACAATGAGCAAACAAAGACTAATCGGCGACTATCCCGTAATCGGCATTCGCCCGACCATTGACGGCAGACGCGGCCCGTTAAAGGTGCGTGAGTCGCTCGAAGAGCAAACGATGAACATGGCGAAGTCCGCCGCAAAACTGTTTGAAGACAATTTGCGCTATACGAACGGCGAGCCTGTGAAAGTGGTTATCGCAGATACCACCATCGGGCGTGTGGCGGAAGCCGCCGCGTGTGAGGATAAATTCCGCAAGGCGGGCGTGGCAATTACGCTGACGGTCACGCCGTGCTGGTGCTACGGCTCGGAAACAATGGATATGGACAAAAATACGATTAAGGCGGTTTGGGGCTTTAATGGCACCGAGCGCCCGGGCGCGGTGTATCTTGCGTCTGTGCTCGCTTCCCACGCGCAGAAAGGCTTGCCCGCGTTCGGCATTTACGGCAAAGATGTGCAGGATATGGACGCGACCGAAATCCCCGACGATGTGAAAGAGAAACTTTTGCGCTTCGGCAGAGCGGCTGTCGCGGCGGCGACGATGCGCGGCAAATCGTATCTCCAAATCGGCTCGATTTGCATGGGTATTGCAGGCTCGATTATCAACTGTGATTTCTTCGAGGAATACCTCGGTATGCGTGTGGAGTCTGTGGACGAGGTCGAGATTATCCGCCGTATGACCGAGGGCATTTATGACGAAGCGGAATTCCAAAAGGCGCTCGCGTGGACAAAAGAAAACTGCAAAGAGGGCTTTGACAAAAACCCCGATTGGTTCAAAAAATCCGACGCAGAAAAGGAAGAGGCTTGGGAGTTTGTCGTCAAGATGATGTGCATTATCAAAGACCTGTACGGCGGCAACCCGAATTTGCCCGAGGGGCGCGAGGAAGAGGCCGTTGGGCACAATGCGCTGTGCGGCGGTTTCCAAGGGCAGCGCCAGTGGACGGACTTCTATCCGAACTGTGACTACCCCGAGGCACTTCTCAACTCTTCATTTGACTGGAACGGCGCGAGAGAAACCTATGTCCTTGCCACCGAAAACGATACCTTGAACGGCGTATCGATGCTGTTTGGCAAACTCTTGACCAACACCGCGCAGATGTTCTCTGATGTGCGTACCTATTGGAGTCCCGAGGCGGTCAAAAAGGCAACAGGGTACGAATTAGAGGGCGTCGCCAAAGAGGCGGGCGGCTTTATCCACCTGATTAACTCCGGCGCATCTGCGCTTGATTTCTGCGGCGAAGTCAAAGACGAAAACGGCAACGGTATTATCAAACCGTTCTGGGAAATGACCGAGGCCGACCAAAAGAAATGCTTGGAGGCAACCACTTGGAACGCGGCGGATATGGGCTATTTCCGCGGCGGCGGGTTCTCCTCCCGCTTCTTAACCCGCAGTGAAATGCCCGCGACAATGTGCCGTTTGAACATCGTGAAAGGCTTAGGCCCTGTGATGCAGATTGTCGAAGGTTACACCGTTAACCTGCCCGACGAAGTTTCCGACAAACTGTGGAAACGCACCGACTACACATGGCCCTGCACTTGGTTTGCCCCGCGCATTACAGGCGAGGGCGCGTTCAAGAGCGCATATGATGTGATGAACAACTGGGGTGCCAACCACGGCGCAATCAGTTACGGCCATATCGGTGCAGACCTTATCACCCTCTGCTCGATTTTGCGTATTCCCGTTTGTATGCACAATGTTCCCGAAGAAAAAATCTTCCGTCCCGCGGTTTGGAATGCGTTCGGTATGGATAAAGAGTCACAGGACTTCCGCGCCTGCAAAAACTTCGGGCCGATGTATAAATAAAGGGTACAGTTTATGAAAAAAACATATCGTTTGCTGAGTTTTGACTTCGGCGCGTCCTCAGGGCGCGCCGTGCTCGGCGCATTTGACGGTGAAACACTCGATTTACAGGAAATTCACCGCTTTCAAAATGACCCCGTTACGGTAAACGGCACGATGTATTGGGATATTTTGCGGCTGTTTTTCGAAGTGAAACAGGCGCTTATCAAATCCAAAGCCTACGGTGCACTCGACGGCATCGGCGTGGACACTTGGGGCGTGGATTTCGGGCTGTTGGACGCGGACGGCAGATTGCTTGAAAACCCCGTGCATTACCGTGACGCGCGCACGGCGGGTATGCTCGAAAGAGCCTTTGAGTATTTGCCGAAAAGCGAGTTTTATAGCATAACGGGCAACCAGTTTATGGAAATCAATACCGCGTTTCAACTGTTGTCGCTGCGGGAAACCCGTCCCGCATTGTTAGAACGCGCCGAAACGCTTCTATTGATGCCCGACCTGTTTAATTATCTGCTGACGGGCAAAAAGTGCACGGAGTATTCCATTGCGAGTACCACGCAGTTGCTTGACGCCAAACAGCGCGTGTGGTCAAAGCGCGTGCTGTCCGCTTTGGAACTGCCCGAACGGCTGTTTACCGAAATCGTGCCGACCGCAACAAAGGTAGGTACATTACAGCCCGACCTTTGCGAAGAATTGGGGCTTTCCCCCGCCGAGGTGATCGCCGTTGCGGGGCACGATACCCAATGCGCGATGGCAAGCGTGCCGACGGACAAAGAAGATTTTCTGTTTTTAAGTTGCGGCACTTGGTCGCTGTTGGGCACGGAACTTTCCGCGCCGATTATTAACAGCGCCGCCGAAGAATGCAATGTCACCAATGAGGGCGGTTACGCGGGCAAAGCCTCATTCTTAAAGAATATCATCGGGCTTTGGCTTATCCAAGAAACCCGCCGCCAGTGGCAAAAAGAGGGCGAAAACCTCTCCTTTGCCGAAATGGAAACGCTGGCGCGTGCGGCAACGCCGTACCGCTCCTTTATTGACCCCGACGCGCCCGAATTTGTCCCTGCGGGCAACATTCCGCGCCGCGTGCAGGAATATTGCAAAAAAACAGGGCAACCCGTGCCCGAAACCAAAGGCGAAATTTTACGCTGTATTTATGACAGCCTGTCGCTCAAATACCGTTATGCGGTTGGGCAAATCGAAACCTGCACTGAAAAACAGTATGATGCGTTACACATTGTCGGCGGCGGTGTGAAAGATACGCTGTTGTGTCAATTAACGGCGGATGCCATAGGCAAATCGGTGGTGGCAGGTCCTGTGGAGGCGACCGTTTACGGCAATTTGGTGTTGCAGTTGTTGGCACTCGGCGCAGTCCAGGATTTGAAAGAGGCGCGCGAGATTGTGCGGCGTTCCGACAAGGTAAACACCTTTACGCCAAACGCAAGCGCGCAAGTAGAAAACGCTTACAAAACATTTTTGGAGGTGAACGGATTATGCTGAAAAACATCCCGAAAATTCTTTCCCCCGAACTTTTAAAGGTGCTTTGCGAAATGGGGCACGGCGACCGTTTGGTGATTTCCGACGGAAATTTTCCCGCCGAAAGTATGGGCAAAAACGCCAAAGTCATTCGTATGGACGGCCACGGCGTGCCGGAAATCCTCGATGCGATTTTGCAACTGTTCCCGTTAGATACCTATGTGGAAAAACCCGTAGGCTTAATGGAAGTTGTGCCGGGCGATACGGTGGAAACCCCGATTTGGAATACCTATTTTGACACGGTGCAAAAATATGACGCACGCGGCGAAAATGCGGTGCAGTATATCGAGCGCTTTGCGTTTTACGAGCAGGCGAAAGAGGCCTACGCGATTATTGCCACAGGCGAGAGCGCGCTGTATGCTAATATTTTACTGCAAAAAGGCGTTGTCACCGATTAGGGTAACGGTAATAATCCGAACCCGTCAAAAATGCAGTATTCAAGCGATATTTGTCGCTTTCGCTGTTGCCTTGCGAAAGCAAGG
The DNA here is from genome assembly GCA_051881395.1 of Candidatus Fimenecus sp. Lineage (GTDB taxonomy): Bacteria > Bacillota > Clostridia > Oscillospirales > Acutalibacteraceae > Fimenecus. The sequence continues at coordinate 12 of JBJEPU010000103.1, read as the reverse complement.
CTGCCATCTCAA
>JBJEPU010000102.1:0-11212 GCA_051881395.1 Candidatus Fimenecus sp. | reverse complement strand
TGTGTGAAACGAGATTCTTCGCCTATCGGCTCAGAATGACAATCGGGCGGGCGTGGAAGCCCGCAACAACGCGCACGAAATGTATTTACAGGGTAGGGCGGGGGCTTGCCCCCGCCGCAAGGCGCGATGTAAATTAACGGCGGGGGCAAGCCCCCGCCCTACCCTAAAAAGTTTATTTCGTGCGTAGGGAACGGTCTTGACCGTTCCGCAAAATTACATCAAAATCCACGGGTGGCCGGGTCGACCGCCCCTACGATTGGATATACAAACCCCAATTTATTGCGGGGGCGGCGCTTGCAAGGCGGCAGGGAATTTGCTACAATGGAGAAAGAAATCATCCGCACAAGGAGGACACCCGCTATGCAAATTCGGACGATTGAAGAACGCGACATTCCCGCGCTTGAACACATTTGTCTTGCGACGGCTTCACCTGCGCTGAAAAAAGACGAAGCCGCGCGCGAAACGACGCTGTTACAATACAATCGCTGGTACACGCGCTGTGCGCGCGAACATTGCTTCACCGTAACCGACAACAGCGACACGCCCGTGGGGTATATTCTTTGCGCGCCCGATTACCGCGCGTATCAAAAATCGTTTCGTCAAAACGAATGCAGGGAAATTCGAAAATACGGACTGTTGCGGTATTTGTACGCCTATTTCGAGCCGAATGTGCAAAAAAAATACGCAAGGAAATACCCTGCGCATTTACATATTGATATTTTGCCCGCATACCAAAATCAAGGCGCGGGTGCAGATTTGATGCAAGTCTTGAAATCCCATTTGCAAGATTTGGGCGTTTCGGGCATCTTTTTGAGCGTCGGCAAGCAAAACAGCGGTGCGATTCGGTTTTATAAGCGCAACGGCTTTCGCGTGCTGGATATCCTCGGCGGCGCGGTGCTGATGGGCTGTACTCTGTGAAACTTCTAAAAATGGACAGAAAAAAACCACTCGACGGGGGATCGGGTGGCTTTTTCTCTTTTGTTGAAAAAGAAGGGGGAGAAATGAAAAAGTTCTCAAACAGAAGGGGGTAATTCTGTTTGGTCAAACCAAGTGTCTCTCTTGATTTGATGTGTTTAGTATAACGGCTAAATATTTCGATACAATAGCCATTTGTTGAACGATTTGTAAACAAAAAATAAAGTTCGCGCCGTTGTTCGACGGATATGTCCAAAACCGTCCTTTTATTTACAAAATCTCCGTATAACTGCCGAGATAGCAGAATTGCTCAGCGGCATTTTCCAACTGTACAATCATTTGACGGAAATTTTCGGCATACACCGACGACTCCACATCAAAATAAAACAAAAATTCAAAGTCGCTGTTCGGCTTTGGGCGGCTTTCGAGTTTCAACAGGTTGATGTCGAGCGCATAAAAGCGCGACAGCACATCATACAGCGCACCGGGGCGGTGCGGCAGGGTGAGCATTAGGCTCGTTTTATTTGCACCTGTGAAAATTTCCAAATCCTTGCCGATGCAAATAAACCGCGTGTAGTTGTTACCGGAATTTTGAATGCTTTCCGACAGGCACGACAGCGCATACAATTCGCGGCACTCCTGCGAGCAAATCGCCGCCACATCGCGACGGGTGCTCTCTGCCACGCGTTTGGCGGCGGCGGCGGTATTTTCGCAAACCGTCACCTTTACGCCATCGAGCTTGGACAGGAAGTTACTGCATTGGCTGATGGCTTGCTCGTGCGAGAAAATCTCTTTGATTTCGGAAAGCTGTACGCCTTTTTTGGCAAGCAGGCTGTGGTCCACCTTTAACCGCACGCTTTTGACGATATAAAATTTATATTGATTCATCAAATCATACACATGGTTGACAGACCCCGCCGTGCTGTTCTCAATCGGCAAAATGCCATAGCGGCAAAGCCCCTGCTGTACGGCGGCAAACACGCCCTCCCAATCCTTAAAAAACATAATATCGGGATGTTTAAAAAGCCGCTCGCACGCAAGCGAGGAATACGCGCCCTCGACGCCCTGACAGGCGACCACCGCCGTTTCGGGCAAATCGGTTTTGGCGTATTTTTCCGCCGCGTCTTGGATTTGGGCAGAAAGCTGTGTGCCGTCCGCCTCCAAATATTTGTGCTGATACGAACGCGAAAGCCCCATAATATCGGCATACAAAAGGCGCGTGTATAAACGCAAATCCTCGTCATCGGTCATTTCGCTGACGCGTTTTAACAGCGCGCGCTCGCGGGTTTTGTCGAGCACGGGCATATGGTTTGCCTGTTTGTATTTTGCGACCTCCGTTGACAGCCCCATCCGCTTTAAAAACAGCGGCACTAACTGCGCGTCAACCTCGTTGATTTGTTCTCTGATATCTTGTAAATCCATAGCTTCACGCCCCCAAAAGCATATCCAAAACCGTAATCGCCGTGACCGCCTCCACCACGGGGACGGCACGCGGCACAATGCACGGGTCATGCCGCCCGACGATTTTTAAGGTTTCTTCGGTTTTGGTTTCTAAATTCACGCTTTGTTGCGGTTTGGAAATGGACGCCGTGGGTTTGATTGCCACACGGAACACCACGGGCATACCCGAAGTAATCCCGCCCAAAATACCGCCGTGATTGTTGGTGACGGTGCGAAATTCGCCGTTTTCGACACAAAACGGGTCGTTATTTTCACTGCCGCGCAAAGCACTGCCCGCAAAACCACTGCCGAATTCCAAGCCCTTTACGGCAGGAATGCCGAACAGATTTTTGGCAAGCCGGTTTTCCACGCCGTCAAACATCGGGTCACCCACACCCGCGGGCAAACCCACAACGGCACATTCAATCACACCGCCGACGGAATCGCAGTTCATGCGCGCTTCTTCGATTGCCGCCTGCATTTTTTCGCCCTGTTCGTCCGAGAGTACGGGGAACGGCTTTGCCGCAACATCGTTTGTCTGCACATGGACTTTGTCAAACGGCGTATCTGCTATCCCCGCGACAGAGGCGATATGCGCACGCACCGAAATGCCTTTTTCTTCGAGAATTTGCAGACAAATTGCACCCGCAAAGCATAAGGGTGCGGTCAATCTGCCCGAAAAATGCCCGCCGCCTGCAATATCATTAAACCCGTTGTACCGCACCGCCGCGGCGTAATCAGAATGTGCGGGGCGGGGTGTTCGGCGCAGATTGTCATAATCTTGCGAGCGTGTATTGGTGTTTTCAATCATCACGCCGAGCGGCGCACCGCAGGTCACGCCGTCCAAAAGCCCTGAGAGCACCACGGGGCTGTCCGGCTCTTTGCGCGAAGTGGCAAACTTTGCCTTGCCGGGCGCACGCCGCGCCAGAAACGCGTTCACCTTTTCCTCGTCTACCGAGAAGCCTGCGGGAAGTCCGTCAATTACCGCGCCGATGGCTTTGGAATGGGATTGCCCGAATACGGACACCTGTATGTTTTTACCCGTCAATATCGAGGACATTTGCATTCCCTCCTAATTTCTCAAAATCCGCAAAAAAATGCGGGTAGGATTTTCTGACCGCTTGGGCTTCGCGTATCGTCGTTTTTTCGCGTGCAACGGTGGCGGCAATCGCCATAGACATCACCATGCGGTGGTCGTTAAACCCGAACACATCGCCGCCGCGAATGCCCTCGCCGCCCCAAATGACCAGCCCGTCATCGGTTTCGGCGCAGACAACGCCCAAATTGGTTAAACATTCGTTGACTGCCGCCAAACGGTCACTTTCTTTGATACGCAACCGCGCGGCGTTGGTAACGGTGGTCACGCCGCTTTCACAGGCGGCCGCCGCAACCGAAAGAATCGGCACCAAATCGGGAATGCCCGACGCGTCAATCTGGACGCCGTGTAAAGATGCGGGCGAAACCGTGACTGCGTCGCCGTCCACTTCGATTTTTGCGCCCATTTTGAGAAGCACATCTAAAATCGCTTTATCCCCTTGCACGGAGTGAAGATTTAAGCCAGTTACCGTGACAGGCGCGCCCAACGCCCCCGCCGTTAAGAAGAATGCGGCGTTTGACCAATCCCCGTCCACGGTAACGGTTTCGGGGCTTTTATAGGCTTGCCCGCCGCGGATTTTATAAGTGTTTTCCGCCGTTTCCACCGCAATGCCGAAGGTGCGTAAGGTGGAAAGCGTCATATCAATATAGGCTTTTGACTCCACGGGCGGCAACAGTTCAATTTCGCTGTCGTCGGGGAGCAAGGGAAGTGCAAACAAAAGCCCCGTTACATATTGCGAACTGACATTGCCTTTTAAGGTGAATTTTCCCGCCGTCAGTTGTCCGTTTGTTTCAATCGGGAACACCCACGGCGGCGAAAAGGTGACACCGTGCGCACCCATTGCATTGCGCAAATCCGTCACGGGGCGTTCGGGCAATCTGCCCTTTCCTGAAAACACGCCGTTTTTGCCGAGCGCGGACACCACAGGCAGTAAAAAGCGTAAGGTGGAGCCGCTTTCGCCGCAGTCGAGTTGCACGGTCTGTTCTGCCGCATCTCTTGCAATCGGCTCGACGGTGATTTGGTTTTCCCCGTATTCGATATTTGCGCCGAGCGCCCGCATACACTCCGCCGTCGCGCGGATATCCTCGGACAGCACATTACACGAAAGCACGGTGGGCTTATCGGCAAGCGCGGCGGCTATCAGCAAGCGGTGGGCATCGGATTTAGAGGAAATCGCGGGAATGGTGCCGCCAAGTGCGTGCGGCGTAATTTCTGCCTTCATACGCGCGTCCCCTGTTCTATCACATTTTTGAGCATTTCGGTATCGGTTTTGTAAAGCACACATTCGCCCAAAGCTTTCGGCACAATCAAGGTGATTTTGCCGCCGTCGCGCTTTTTATCGGACAGTGCGTGCGCGAACAAATCCGCCGCACCAAATTTTGTGTCGGTCGGCAAATGATATTTTTGCAAAATCGTAATCAATTCCGCGGTACAGTCGGTTTCGGTCAAGCCGCATCTGTATGCGCCGCGCGCCATCAGCACCATGCCGATGGCAACGCCCTTGCCGTGCGACACGGAAAATTGACTGCACCCTTCCACCGCGTGGCCTAAGGTGTGGCCGAAGTTCAAAAGTCCGCGCAGTCCCAAATCGCGCTCGTCTTTTTCCACAACATCGCGCTTAAAGGTCACACAGCGCGCAATGACGGTTTCAATTTGTTCTTTTGCATCGTTTTCCAGCAAGAAATCAAAAAATTCGCGGCTGAAAATCGCGCCGTATTTAATGACCTCTGCCATACCGTCCGCGAAAATTTCGTCGGAAAGCGTGGACAGCGTTTGCGGGTCGCAAAGCACCGCGCGCGGCTGATAAAATGCGCCGACCAAATTTTTGCCCGCCGCCAAATCCACCGCGGTTTTGCCGCCGACGGACGAGTCCACGCACGAAAGGAGCGTGGTCGGAATTTGCACAAAATCAATTCCGCGCTGATAAGTTGCCGCCGCAAAGCCTGCCATATCGCCGACAACGCCGCCGCCCAACGCAACAATGCAGTCGGTGCGCGTGACATGGTTTTCGGCTAAAAATTCCAAAATCTCACCGTACACACGCAAATTCTTGGACGCCTCGCCGTTCGGAAAGACGAATTTCAGCGTTTGAAATCCCGCCGCTTGTAAGGACTGCTCTGTCCGCGCCGCATACAGCGCATCGACAATATCGTCGGTCACAATCACGGCGGTTTGCGCCTTGGTCACGGCGCGCGTATACGCGCCGCATTCGTCTAAAATCCCGTTTTCAATATAAATGGTATAGGGTACGCCTGTGTTTACTGCTACTGTTTTCATATGGATTATCCTTTGCCGTCAATTTGTTCCTTTCGGTCACTGCCCGCTTGTAAGAGCGCGTGCAGGGTTTCTGCATCACGCGCTCTGAGCGCGTCGGCATATTCCTGCAAGTGGGCGATAATGCCCTCGACCTCGCGCAGTAAATTATCGTCGTTATCCAAAAACAGCTCCGTCCACATATCGGCATTGAGTTTTGCCACACGGGTTAAATCTTTGTAACTACCCGCCGAAAAGCCGTTGTGCACCTGCGCTTCGGGGCTTTTGACATAGGCGTTGGAAACAATATGCGCGAGCTGTGAGGTGTAGGCAATAATGCGGTCGTGCTCCTCAGGGGTGGAAATTTGAATATTCGTAAACCCGATGGACAAAAACAACTCTTTGAGCATTGCCATCTGTGCAATCTCCGCATCTTTCGGCGGCACCAAAATCATCGAAGCGTTTTGGAACATATCGACATTCGCATACGAAAAGCCCGACATATGGAGTCCCGCCATCGGGTGCGCGCCGTAAAATACAAAGCCGTGTTCCTTTGCCGCTTTCCAAAGGGGCTCGCAAATGACGCGCTTCACGCCGCAAGCGTCCAGCACAATCGCACCTTTTTTTAAGGTCGGCGCGTATTTCAGCACAAAATCCACGGTTAATTGCGGGTACAGCGCGCAAATGAGCATATCGCAATCCGCGATTTCCTCGTCAGTCAGTTCCCCGTCAATCGCGCCGAGCAGTTTTGCTTTCAAAACCACCTCTGCTGTTCTGTTCCAACCAAGCACCGTGTGCTCCGTATTAAATTTCAAGGCTTTGGCAAGCGAGCCGCCAATCAGCCCCAAGCCGACAATCCCGATTTTCATAGGCTTCATTCCTTTACTGCGTTCAAAATCTTTTGCACGCCCGCGGTGACTTCTGCAAATTCGTCGGGGCGCAATGCCTGCGGTCCGTCGCACAGCGCGTGCGCGGGGTCGTTGTGCACTTCAATCATCAAGCCGTCTGCCCCGCAAGCCGCCGCCGCGTAAGACATCGGTTTTACAAGGCGCGCAATGCCCGAAGCGTGGCTCGGGTCAATGACCACGGGCAGGTGCGACATTTCTTTCAACATCGGCACAGCGGACAAATCCAATGTATTGCGTGTTGCCGTTTCAAAGGTGCGAATGCCGCGCTCGCACAAAATGACCTTTTGGTTGCCCTCCGCCATAATGTACTCCGCGCTCATTAAAAATTCCTGCAAGGTTGCCGAAAGCCCGCGTTTTAAGAAAATGGGCTTGTCTGTTTTGCCGAGTTCCTTTAACAATTCGAAATTCTGCATATTTCTGGCGCCAACCTGAATGATATCCACTTCTTCAAACAGCGGCAGGTGCGACGCGTCCATAATTTCGGTCACAATCGGCATACCCGTTTCTTTTTTTGCTTCCAAAAGCAGTTCCAAGCCTTCGGCACGCATCCCTTGGAATGCGTACGGTGAGGTGCGCGGCTTAAACGCGCCGCCGCGCAAAATATTGGCACCCGCTTTTTTGACATCACGCGCGATGGACAAAATCTGCTCGCGGCTCTCGACCGAGCAGGGTCCTGCGAAAAATTGGAAATTCCCGCCGCCGATTTTCACGCCGTTCACATCAATCACCGTGTCATCGGGGTGGAATTTGCGGTTGGCGTTTTTGTACGGCTCGGAAATACGCTTGACCTTTTCGACAATATCCAAGCCCTGAATTAAGTCAATATCCACTTTGCTCGTGTCGCCGATAAGCCCCAAAATCGTTTGGTACTGCCCCACGACCGAGTGCACCGAAAGCCCTTGATTTTCGAGCCAATCGGTTAAATTTTTTACTTTTTTCTGTTCTGCATGGTCTTTTAAAATAACAACCATTTTTGCTGCCCCATTTCTTTGAGAAAATCTTTCTGCCAAACAAAAAACCCGCAGTGCATTTCACTGCGGGCGTAGTTTTCAAGACGAACACGAAAAATCGGAGAACTACACATTTACAGCGAAATTCAACTTAACCTTGCCAAAAAAGCTGGTAAAGTAAAAGTAAAAATATGCAACTGTAAACGCGAATTTCGGCATATTGCTTTTCCTTCCGATTTTCTCGCTTTGTTCAGCGGTATGCAACAATGCTATCACTTGCGGGAGGAAATGTCAACACTTTTTTATAAAAAATCGCGTATTTTCGGCGATTGTGAAGCCCGCTTTGCACTTGATTGCCGACGGAAAATAGTGTATACTGAAAAAAACGGTTGCCATATACATTTCGATGTGCAATGTGTGCAGATACGCTGCAAGAAAGGACTGTGCCTATAATGGTTCGGGAATTAAACGAGAAAAATCTGATTTATCAAATTCGCCAATATCATCTCAAACGCCGTGTGTATTTTCACGCGGAAATCGACTCCACCAACAACGAAGCGAAAAAACTCTGCAACGAAAACAAGGGCGGCGGCGCGCTGGTGGTTGCCGACTGCCAAACCGCCGGCAAAGGGCGTTTGGGCAGGACTTTTTGCTCGCCTGCGGGCACAGGGCTCTACTTAACCGCCGTGTATGAACTTGACGGCAGTGAAAAAAATTTTGATTTGATTTCCTCTCTCGCCGGACTTGCCGTGCGCGACACGCTTTATAATATGTTTAATTTACAAACCACCATCAAGTGGCCGAACGATGTGCTGTACGAGGGCAGAAAACTCTGCGGCATTCTTTGCGAGGTTGTCAATGTCAACAACCGCCCGAAATATGTGGCAGTCGGCGTGGGGGTGAATGTGCAACACGGCGCATTCCCCGACGATGTGGACTGCATTGCGGGCGCGGTGGGTGACTTCTGCACCGACGAAATCGACCGCAACGAGCTTTGCATTGAACTTGTGCACAATTTAGACCGCTATATTTTACGAAGCCGCGCCTTGCAGGAAGACAGCAAAGAGGTTGTGGACCGCTTGAAAGCCTGTTCGGCAACGCTCGGGCAGATGGTGCGCGTGATTACCCCCGAAAAAGAATTCGACGCGCGCGTTTTGGATATTGCCCCGAACGGCGGCTTGCGCGTTTCCACCGCCGAGGGCGAACAGGTCATTACCTCGGGCGAGGTTGTGCATATTCGGTAAATTGGGGTTTGTAGGGGTATTATCGGAACGGGCAAAATGCAATGCGAGCGTAGGGGGCGTCGACTCGGCGCCCCGTTGTAGGGGCGGGGCTTCCACGCCCGCCCGATTGTCATTCTGAGCCGATAGGCGAAGAATCTCGTTTCGCACATTTTATACTTGGTGCTGTTTGAGATCCTTCGCTTCGCTCAGGATGACAAATACAAATCCAAATTTGATATAAACTACATCACGGGCGGCCCGTTTACAGGTCGCCCGTGATTTTTATGGCACAACACAGTACCCGTTATTTTTTCTTTCGCAACGGCAGTTTGCCTTTTTTCCAAAGGATAGCCAAAGCAATACCCGCACCAAGTACAAGCGCACCGGCGACCGTGCCGCCGATAATGGCACCGCGGTGGTTTGGTGTCGCCGCATCGGGGCGCAACGACCAATTGGCAGGGATTTCGGAACCCGTTTCCGTTTCGGTCATGGTAGTCATTTCCGAAAGCATTTCACTTGTGGTTTCCGTCAGCGCCGTAGTTTCTGTCGGTGCTGTGGTTGTCGTCGATTTCACCGTGCTGTCGGTTTTGGCGGGCGCTTGCGTCGGATTTTTCGCCGCCGCAGTGGTCAACGCTTCGTTTTCCATACCGCTGACATACGGTTTGACCGTGAAGTTTTCGGACGGTTCCATATCCGGCGAAGCATTGCAATACACCGTTACCTGCCCTTTTATGCTATAAAACGCATACGGCGCTAAATTGAAACTTGGTGCTTTCGCATAAATCGTTGTAAATTTCGGGCAATTTGAAACAACATCGCCATCCATTCCGTCTACGGATTCAGGCAGAATTAAAACTTCTAAATTCGGGCAACCTGACAAAGAGCAAGACCGAATATGCGTAACCTGATTGGGGACTTCCAACACCCGCGGCACCGCACCGTTTGCGCTGGCAACCACTTCATTCGAGGATTTTTGCATGAGAAGCGTGCCGTTTGCAACCGTTGTGTAATACGGGTGATTCGATCCGAGGTCAAATTTAGTCAACACTGGATTGTTGTGAATGGACGCCGTTGCAACCCATTGACACGAGGCAGGAATAGAAATGGTTTTCAAATAATCATTATAGCAAATCGCATCTAATGCGATAACATTTACTCCCTCCGGTAGCGTCAGCGTTCGCAAGCCGGTTTTATAAAATGATGTCGTTCTAATTTCTTCCAAGGAATGCGGCAAGATGACTTCACGCAAATCGGACTGATTGCAAAAAGTACTCGATAGAAAGCGGATACCCTCTGAGATTGTGACTTTTGTCACCGAAACATTCTTGAATATGGGGCCCACACTCACCACTTTTTTTCCGTCAATTTCACTTGGAACAATTACTTCACCGCCGGGTCCGGAATAACCCGTCAATTCCACGCCGCCCCAAGACACCCGTTCTTCGTATTGATATAAACTCTCCTCTGCCGCCACGGGCAAAATGGCGCAAGGCAACAAGCAAACCAACGCCAACAGAACCGCAAAAAACCTTTTCCCCATTTTCTCTCCCTCTTCCCGTTTATCAAAAGTAGACTTTATGCGTATTATATTGTAAACTTATATTCCTGTCAAGATTTTATTTGGAATTCCGGTCTGTTGCAAATTGCGGCATCAGCGTTTCGGCAATTCTTTTTTCAGTTCCGTAAGCCCGAGAATATAATCGGCGGATAAGTCATAGAATTTGCACAGTTTTATAATGTGACTTGCTTTGATTTCATTTTTGCCGGTTTCATATCTTTGGTATTGCTCTTGCTTCATACCAATGCCTTCTGCAACCTGCTTTTGCGTCAATTCGTGATACTCTCGAATATCTTTCAGCCTTTGTGTATAATACATAAATCAAATCCCCTTTGTTTATCTATGATACATCATTTTACAATATAACACTTTTGTTGTCTTGACAATATAACACTTCTGTTGTAATATAGAATTAAAGTAACACCATTTACGAGGAGGAAGTTGTATGGCAGCTATTCTAAAAAACTTCTATAATGGAAATCTCTGTCCGATTGACCGTACATTTGCGCACGGAAAAGAGGCACAGAAATATAAACTGCTTATGAAAAAGCAGGACGAACTTGCCGCATACATCAAGAACAGATTAGACGAACAAGGGTTGGAACACTTTCAGGCATACTGCGACTTACAAATACAACTAAACATAGCAGAGCAAGAGGATATGTTTGTCTACGCCTTTCGGCTTGGGGCGCATTGGTATCAAGAAGTATTTTCTCCGCGCACAGACGGTATTTCGGCAGAGGATTTTTAAAGGGCGGATATGAAATCCGCCCTTTTTGCTATACTTATTTTACGATATGCTTATTGAAACCGCGGCAATTCGTCGAGGGTGATGACATAATCGCTGTTGTAGATTGTTTTAAGGTTTT
>JBJEPU010000101.1:4327-11307 GCA_051881395.1 Candidatus Fimenecus sp. | reverse complement strand
ACTGCCTTGCTTTCGGTGAAGAAACGGTATGCATCTTTGCCGAGACAATGGAGATCCCCGAAGAAAGACTGCTTGTGCCCTGAGAACGGGAAGAAGCCCACAGGTACGGGAATACCGACATTGATACCCACCTGCCCGCCGTCTGTATGGCGGGCAAATTCGCGGGCAAAGTAGCCGCTTTGCGTGTAAATCACGGAGCCGTTGGCATAAGGGTTGGAATTCATAATCTCCAAACCTTCTTTGAAATCCTTGCAACGCTTGATGCAAAGCACGGGGCCGAATACCTCATCACTGCCGATGGTCATATCCTCTGTAACATGGTCAAAAATGGTGGGACCTACGAAATAGCCGTTTTCATAGCCCTCGACCACGCAGTTTCTGCCGTCAAGCACCAATTCTGCGCCCTCTGCGACGCCTTTGTCAATATCGGCAAGGACTTCTTTATAATGCTTTTCGTATGTAATCGGGCCGAGTTTCGAGGTTTTATCCCAAGACGGACCGACCTTGATTTTTTCTGCCTGCTTTTTAAGTTCTGCGACGAATTTGTCGGCAATCGCTTCTTCCACAACACAGCAGGAAAGTGCCATGCAACGCTGACCCGCACAGCCATAGGCGGAGTTGATAACGCCTGCAACGGTTCTTTCGAGTGCCGCGTCCGCCATAACCAGCGCGTGGTTTTTCGCCTGGCAAAGCGCCTGACAGCGTTTGCCTGCGGCGGCGGCACGCTGATAGATTTTTAAGCCGACAGGCGTGGAACCGACAAAGGTGATACCCTTCACATCGGGGTGGTCGAGAATGGTGTTGATTTCGTTTCTCGAACAGGTTACAACATTGATAACGCCGTCGGGAACGCCTGCCTCTTTATAGATTTTTGCAAACAGCATGGCGGTTTTCGGCGTTAAAGATGCGGCTTTTAAGACCATCGTATTCCCTGTTGCAATGCAGGTGGGCGCCATCCAACCGAACGGAATCATTGCAGGGAAGTTTACGGGCACAATGCCTGCAAACACGCCGAGAGGCTCGCGGTATTTGACCGTATCGTAGCCCGAGGAAGCGTCCATTAGGCTTTCGCCCATCATCAAAGACGGCACTTGTGTTGCAAGCTCCGTACCCTCTTTGGCTTTGAGCACATCGCCCTCTGCCTCCGACCAAACCTTGCCGTTTTCTTTGGCAACGGACATCGTGAGCTCTTCCATATTTTTAATAATCAAGTCGCGGATTTTGTAAAGAATCTGTGCGCGCTTGATGGCGGGCACGGCACGCCATGCGGGATATGCCGCTTTTGCCGCTTCGATGGCTTCGAGCACCTCGTCATTGGTGCAACAAGGGGCTTGCCCCGTCACTTCGCCGGTGCTGGGGTTATGCAGGTCATACCAAGTATCGGTTTTCGAATCCTTGAACTGACCGTTTACAAAATACTGTAATTTTTCAACTGCCATTATATGTACTCCTTTTTAGGGTTATTTTGCAGAAATTTTTTACACGGACGGACGGGGACGTCCGTCCCTACGCGTCCCTCCGTCAAACGCTTTGCGTTTGCCACCTCCCTCAATGAGGGAGCGGATATAAGGTTTGTTGATTATAAGCCTGAAACCTCGTTGATATATTTGCGGGCTTTGATAGCGTATTCAAGGGGATTGGCTTTCGCGGGGTCTTGTTCCGCTTCAACGAGCACATAGCCCGCATACCCGACTTCTTCCAACACATCGAAAATCGGTTTGAAATCGAGTGCGCCGTCGCCGGGCACGGTGAATGTACCCAAACGCACGCCGTCCAAGAAACTCAAATTTTCCGCTTTGACTTTTTCAATCACTTCGGGGCGAATGTCCTTCAAATGCACATGGCGCACGCGGTTTGCGTACTTTTTGAGCACCGCCATATAGTCCTCACCGCAATATGCCAAGTGGCCTGAGTCAAACAAAAGGCCAAACAGCTCGGGGTCTGTATTTTCCATCATACGGTCAATTTCCGCGGCAGTCTGTACTACCGTGCCCATATGGTGGTGGAAGCAAAGCGCGATGCCCATATCTTTGGCGACTTTGCCGAGTTTGTTCAGCCCTGTGCAAAGCAAATCCCATTCTTCGTCGTTCATCACATATTTGTCGCGGAAAATGGATTTGTCCGTCCCCTGAATGGAATGCCCCTGTTCGGAAACGCCGACCACCTTTGCGCCCATTTCTTTTAAGAAAGTGATGTGACGAATGAAATCGCGCTCGGTTTCCTCATAGGGTTTGGTGGTCAAAAAGGTGGAAAACCACGCGTTGCAAATCTGCATGCCGCGCAAATCCAGCGCTTTTTTCAGTTCCACGGCGTCTTTCGGATATTTGTTGCCGACCTCACAGCCCGTAAAGCCTGCCAACGCCATTTCGGAAACGCACTGCTGGAATGTGTTTTCCGCGCCCAAATCGGGCATATCATCGTTTGTCCACGCAATCGGCGCAATGCCGAGTTTGACTTTGTTTTTGTCTAACATCAGTATTTTCTCGCTTTCTCTAAATTTTCTTTTTTATTTGCGTAAGCCGCGCGAACGGCTTCGTTTTGCGAAGTGCTTGCCACACCGACATTCCACCAAGCGCCGTAACCGTCCGTCATAGACTTCGGCAACACTTTGATGTCAATCAGCGTAGAAACGGTTTGTTTTTGGCTGTCTAAAAGCGCCGCTTCTAATTCTTCGGGTGTTTTCGCGGTATAGGTTTTCACGCCGTAGCCGCTTGCCGCTTTGGCAAAGTCAATCGGCACCAAATCGCCGAGCAATTCGCCGTTTTCGTCACGGAAACGGAATTCCGTGGCAAGATTGCCGATACCGTTGGACATTTCGAGGTTATTGATACAGCCGAAACCGCTGTTATCGAACAGCAAAACATTGATTTTTTTGTGTTCCTGCACGCTTGTAACCAGTTCCGAATGGAGCATCAAATAACTGCCGTCGCCGCACATCGCGTACACTTCTTTTTCGGGCTCGGCAAGTTTGGAGCCGAACGCACCCGCGATTTCATAGCCCATACAGGAATACCCGTATTCCATATTGTAGGAATAGCGGCTGTCGGAAGTCCACATACGCTGTAAATCGCCCGGGAGAGAGCCTGCCGCACCGACGCAGATGGCGTCTTTGGGAATCAAGCGGCGAACGGTTGCCACCGCAGCAGTTTGGGTAAGTCTGCCGCCGATTTTTTCAACAAATTCAGGGATTGTGCGCTTGTCGCCCGCGGCAATGAGGGGCTTAAAGTTTTCGTCGTATTTGTAATCGGCAAGGAATTGCATTTCCTTTGCCCAACCGTCCCGCGCGGCGGCGATTTCGGTGGTATAGGCGGATTTGTAGCCCTTTTCTTTGAGGGCGGCATACAGCGCCTCCAAGCCCAATTTCGCATCGGCAACCAACTTGACGGCGCCGAGTTTATAAGCGTCAAAGCGGGAAGTATTGACGGTCAAGACTTTCGCATCTGCACGGAACAGGGCTTTTGAGCCCGTGGTGAAATCGGAGAACCGTGTGCCGACACCCAAAATGACATCTGCCGCTTTGGCGATTTCGTTGCCCGAGGAGTTGCCCGTCACGCCCACGCCGCCGAGATTGTACGGGTCGCTCGACAGGCAGGCGGTTTTGCCGCTTTGCGTTTCGGCAAAGGGAATGTTGAATTCGTGGCAGAATTTTTCGAGCATTTCGCCCGCTTCGCTGTATCGCACACCGCCGCCGCAAATCACCATCGGCTTTTTCGCGGTCAACAGGATAGACACAAGGTCGTCTACTTCCTCTTTGGCGGGGGCAATGCGGGTAATTTTATGTACGCGCTTTTGCAGGAATTCTTCGGGGAAATCGTAGGTTTCACCCTCTACATCCTGCGGCATGGAAATGCAGACCGCACCCGTTTCAGCGGTATCGGTCAACACGCGCATGGCGTTTATCATTGCGGTCATCAGTTGTTCGGGACGGGCAATTCTGTCCCAATACCGCGTGACAGCTTTATAGGCGTCATTGGTGGTAATGGAAAGGGAATTGACCTGCTCAAACTGTTGGAGCACCGGGTCAGGCTGACGGGTGGAAAACGCGTCGGCGGGAATTAAAAGCAACGGCACATGGTTGACGGTTGCCGTTGCCGCCGCGGTAATCATATTCGCGGCACCCGGGCCTATTGACGAAGAACAGGCAATGATTTTGCGACGGTTATTTTGCTTAGCAAACGATGCCGCCGCGTGCGCCATTCCCTGTTCGTTTTTGCCTTGATACACGGTCAAGTTTCCGCGGTCGGAATCGAGCGCTTCACCGAGCCCGCAAACAATACCGTGCCCGAAAATGGTAAAAATCCCGTCTACGAATTTGGTTTCTTTTCCGTCGAAGGACACATACTGATTATCCAAAAATTTGACGAGGGCTTGCGCGGTTGTCATGACTGCCATAAAAACGCCTCCTTATTTTTCATCGAGTAACCATTTGTGGTCGGGGTCGTCAATGCGCGTTTTGCGCCACGGGTCCCCATCCAAATGGCGAATCATCCAAACATAATACATCGAATAGCCGGGCGCGGCAACCTGCTGGTGCGTTTTCATCGGCGTAATGGAAAGCGCGCCGCCGTTTAGCACCTTGTAGCAATCGTCGCCGTTAAAGCCGACGCCGAAGCCCTGCGGCTTGTCGAATTCATAATAGTAAAGTTCGGGTTGGGGGTGATAGTGCGGCGGGTAACTTGACCAGCACCCGGGTTTGTGGAACACCTCTCCCAAAACCATATTGGAATACGGCGCGTTTTCATAGTCAAATACCGTAAGCACCTGTCTGTGCGCCGTGCCGTTCCACTGTTCTTTGCCGAATTCCTGCAAGGTGCAGGTGTCGGGCGTGTAATAGACAATGTCGAAATCTTTGTCATTGTCGGTTTGCTGGATTAAAATGCGTGCGTCCGTTTTTGCCGCGACAGTTACCGCCTTTTTGTGCGGGAAATGCACGCAATAGGGCTTGTCGAGAAACGGACTGCGGCGCGCGGCGGTTCTCACTTCGCCTGCAAAGAGGAATTCGACCTCGCCCGCAAGCAATAAAACGGCAGTTTCATTCGCGGCACTGCACACCGTGAAGGATTCGCCCGCCGACAGCTGTTTGACTTTAATGGTCATCAGCATTTCGGCATTTTTGCCGCCCATTTCACATAGGATTTTTTCGTTGTTTTCATTGAAAACAGGCGTTTCGTACATATGTATCACCTTTATATGTATAAATTATTCTACTTATTTGCAATGATAAGGTATTCCCGTCAAAGCGCAAAGTTTTTTTACACAGCGTTCGTATTTTCTTATGTTCGAAAATAAGCAATCACCGAACATCGCGGGAATAAAAATCATTCCTTGGTTCAAATCTACGCCAATGTTTAAAACACCTTCTACACGGCGCATAGATTCCGCGGCATTGCGGTTTAGAAAAGCATATAGTTGTGCATTCACTGCCTCGGTCAATACCAAATTCACCCGCACCGCTTTTTCCGCTTCAAATCTTGATATGGTGTGTGGGATTGCAAAATCTTTATTGATTTTTGCATTTAACCGCTTTTTGACGCGGTCAAATTCAGATTTTGAAAAATTCGGAAGATAAACAGCAAGCAAACGAATATGCAAAGCCTTTTTTATGAATAAAACCATTCCGTTTTCGGAGTACACTTTTGACTTCTGTATATGCGGCTGTGTTTGAAGTTTTGCGAATACGGTTTCTTTTGACAGGGGCGCGTTCAGTTTCAAAACATACGGTGCTGTACCCACCGCGCGCCGCATTCTTTTGTTGTACAAAACCAAAAGCGTAATCAAGGCGGCAATCAAAGCAACGGCAACAGCGAACCACAGCCACTGCTTCCCTATGCAAAAAAGTACTGCCGCAATACTGCCCACGCCTATGCAAAGCAAAAGCATGATTTCGCAGAAACAAAAACATTTCATTTTACGCAGGCGGTCAAAATAAACTTTTTCCATAATCGGACTCCAAGGCAAAACAGGAAGACACTTCATCGAACTTCTCGGCGAGTAAGGGCGAACTGCGTGTGCCTGCGAGGTTTGTGCTGCATCGCGGAACAACACGAAGGTTGTTCCCTACGCGGTGGGAGAAAACTCTATGAATTTCTCCATCTTGCGGCGGAACTGTCAAGACCGTTCCCTACATAGATTGCGCACGGAATATATTTCGTTCGATGGGGCGAACTGCGTTCGCCCGCAAGGTTTGTGCTGAAAATTCGCGGGGCGCCGAGTCGTCGCCCCCTACGAACGCACGAAATATGTTTACATTTCGTGCGGATTGTTTGCAGAACAAGGCACGAACGCTGACGGCATATACGGATATTCCGAGGTGGGCGTAACGCAGTTCTGCGGAAAATCAGCCGAAATTATGCCCGTGCCACCATTTCGCCGTATTCTTCCTTTTCTTTCTTGATAAATGCTTTGACGGCTTCGACGGTGGGCATATCCTGCGAGCAGGCGTGGGACGCTACAAGCATTGCCGCCGAAGCAGAGCCGAATTCGAGTGCGTCCATCATTTCATAGCCTTCAAACAGCCCGTAGAGGAACGCGCTGGCGTACCCGTCGCCGCCGCCGAAGGATTTTAACAATTTTACGGGGAACGGCTTAATCGAATAGCTTTCGCCGTCGTTGGTGTAGGCAGTCGAACCGTCTTTGCCGTGCTTGATAATCACGATTTTGGCATTGTAACTGTGCCAAAGTGCGGCGGTTTCCTCATCGGTCATACCGGGTTTTATCAGCGCCTCAGTCAAATCGTATTCTTCACGCGAGCCGAGAATAATGTCGGCCTCTTTCGCAACGGCGGAATAGTAAATGGCGATTTCGTCCGCGTTTTTCCAGTTGTAGGCGCGATAGTCGATGTCGAAAATAATCGGCACGCTGTTTTTCTTCGCAAGGGCAACGGCTTTGAGCGCCGCCTCACGCGAGGGGCTTTCGGCAAGCGCGGTGCCAGAAATGAGCAACGCTTTTGTCTGTTTGATATAGTCCTCGTCAATGTCGGC
>JBJEPU010000101.1:0-4227 GCA_051881395.1 Candidatus Fimenecus sp. | reverse complement strand
GGGCAATAGTAATCGACGGGGTTAAAGTCCACGGCAACTCTGCCGAGCAGGATTAAATCATAGGGTTTGGTTTTATCAAAGGTTATGTATTGCATAAAGGCACACTCCTTTTTTGTGTTCGATTTTTAGTGTGTTGGCGGGCGTGGAAACCCGCCACTACGTGTTTGCCACTCTGCTTTTTGCAGGTGAGAGGGTAATTGTACGAACTCCCTCAGTCACGCCTGCGGCGTGACAGCTCCCTCTAAGAGGGAGCGAATATATTACTTCATATTAAATATCTCAATATGCCGTTTGACATTTTGGTACACGCCTTCGACTTCGCAGGCGGAAAGTTCAAAATAGTTGGGTTTGCCCGGTTTGTTGTCGCAATAAGCCTTGGCATAAGACGCGAGCGCGTCGAACGAGGCAGTGGCGATATTGATTTTGCGAACACCCAACTGGATACAGCGTTGGAACATCTCGGCGGTAATGCCTGTGCCGCCGTGCAGAACAAGCGGGGTTTTCACGGCTTTGTGGATTTCTTCGAGCACATCAAAACGAAGTTCCGGTAAAACGGGGTAATTGCCGTGGGCATTGCCTATCGCAACCGCGAGTGCGTCCACACCCGTTTCATCGCAAAAACGCACGGCATCTTTGGGGTCTGTGCACAGAATTTCGTGCGCTTTCCCCTCGCCCTCATTGCCGCCGACCACGCCGAGCTCCGCCTCGACGGTTGCGCCGTAATCGCTCGCAAGGTTGACAATATTTTTTACAGTTTCAATATTCTTTTCAAGCGGCAATTGCGAGCCGTCAAACATCACGGAAGTAAAGCCGATGTCCAAAGCTTGCAACACCGTTTCGGTCCGAAGTCCGTGGTCCAAATGTACGGCAATATCGACCGACGCATTTTCCGCCGCGGCGAGCATCATCGGCCCCATCAATTCGAGCGGTGAATTCGGAAGCCGCACTTCGGCAATCTGCAAAATAATGGGCGTTTCAAGCTCCTCGGCGGCTTTCACTGCCCCCATCACCATTTCCATATTGCCGACGGAAAACGCCCCGACGGCGATATTTTTTTGTTCTGCGCGCACAAGCAAATCCTGCATTGGGACTAACGCCATATCTCAAAAAACACTTCTTTCCGATTATATTGATTTATTTACTATTTATAGCACTTTTGTCCATTTTTTTCAATGCACCGACGGTAGAAATATTGCGGCATAATCTGTGAAAAATCACAAGAAAAACGGCACCGCAAACGCAGTGCCGTTCGATAAATCTGACCTGCAATCAAGACTTGACTGCCGCGGCGGGTATGTTCGCCTTTTTGTCATCGTGTGCATACAAAAGTTTTAAGAGAATCGGCGTAATCACCGACGAAATCAATATCAGCAAAATCACGGGCGTAAAATAGGCAGACGAAATAATCCCGCAGGAAAGCCCCTTTTGCGCGACAATCAGCGCGACCTCGCCGCGCGTCATCATACCGACACCGATTTTGAGAGAATCGCCCCATTTGAAGCGGCACGCCTTTGCCATCAGCGAACAGCCGATAATTTTACACAGAAGCGCTACCAATACGAAGCCGACGGCAAACAATACAATTTCGCCCGAGATTTTGTCGAGCGTGGTTTTTAAGCCGATACTCGCAAAAAACACGGGGCCGAACAGCATATAGGAGCTGATGTCCATTTTTTCGGCGATGTAGTCGGAATCGTGAATACTGCAAAGGATAATCCCCGCAACATATGCGCCCGTAATATCGGCAATGCCGAAAAAACGCTCGGCAACAAACGCCATACCGAAGCAAAGCGCCAACCCTGCAATCGGAATACGGCGTGTATGCGGCCAGCGCTTGTCGCACCAGCGAAAGCCGAAATAACAAACAAAGCCAAATCCCAAAGCGAACAGGAAAAACAAGCCTGTTTTTAAAAGCACCGTAACGGGCTTCACATCACCGCCGTTTAAGCCGACCACAAAGGTCAGAACGATAATGCCGATAACATCGTCAATAATCGCGGCACTTAATACCGTTGTACCGACTTCGGTGGAAAGTTTACCGAGTTCTTTTAAGGTCTGCACGGTGATGCTCACCGAGGTGGCGGTCATAATCACGCCGATAAACACTGCACGGTAAAATTCAGGCGAGCCGAGCGGCGAAAAGCCGTAAATCGCCATATACAAGAGCGTGCCGCCGACCAGTGGAATAAACACACCCGCGCAGGCGATGGCAAAGGCTTTTAAGCCCGTGCGCAGTAAGTCGTGCAAATTGGTTTGCAACCCCGCCGAAAACATCAACAGCACCACGCCGATTTCCGCCATTTGCGCCAAAAAATCGCTTTGGTCCACAAGCCCCAAAACGCTCGGGCCAATCACAACACCCGCGATAATTTCGCCGACCACCTGCGGTGCTTTGAGCTTGCGCGCGGCAATGCCGAACAGCTTTGCGGCAACAATAATGATGCACAACGATTTGAATACAGTATAGGCTTGCATAAAGACAATTCGCTTCCCCTTTTTTCATTTCCGCACGCTATTATACGCCCCCGAATTCCTTTTTGCAAACAAAAAAACAGAAACCTCTGTTTTGAACAAACCGAGGTTTCCGCATCGTATTCTTTTGTGGAAAAAAGCGAAAAGCCGCGCCCTCAACCGCGCACGCCGTCGGTATAGCCCAAGGGCAGGGTTAAAAATACACCGGTATTCGCCTTTTGCAGTCCGCCGGTAACATCTGTTACAATGTTGTGCGTTTTTTCGATATTTTCCGCCGTCATTGCCGCAAGCAACAATTTATTGGTATCCACATCGGGGTTTAAATATTGGCGCAGGGAGCTGAATACGGGCGGTTTTTCTAAATCCGTGCCTGCAACCGCCTGCAAAACGCCTTTGCAATCGAGTAAGGTGCCACCGCGAATGCCCGCCTCCATCATTTTGACGAGAATTTCGTCCATTTGCTCTGCATCGTGTATAATCAAAATTAAAAGCTCCATACCTTGCCTCCGAAAGAAGTTTATGCTATTATTTTACACAAATCACGAAAAAATGCAATATACCTATAAAAGAAAGGCGGTGTTTTCGTGGCACGGCGTTTGGAGTTTAAAATTAAACCGTGCTTTGACGGCAAAAAAATCAAAGATTTTTTAAAGCACGAGGTCGGTATTTCGCACCGAATGCTGTGTGTTTTGAAACGCGAGCCCGACGGCATTACCCGAAACGGCGCACACGCGCGGACGATTGACTGCTTGCACACAGGCGATTTACTTGTCTTGCAGTTACCCGACGACGAGCAAACGAGCGTCAGCACGCCCACAAAAATGCCACTTACCATTGTATATGAGGACGCGGATATTTTGGTGCTCAACAAGCCCGCGGGGCTTGCGATGCACGAAACGCACAATCACCAAGGGGACGCCCTGTCGAACGCGGTGGCATATTATTTAGAAAGCCGCGGCGAGCCGGCGGTTTTCCGCGCAGTGGGGCGGCTCGACAAAGGCACTTCGGGGCTTGTGGTCTGCGCGAAAAACAAATATGCCGCCTGTCGCTTGGCGGGGCAAATTGAAAAGACCTATTACGCCGTTGCTTGCGGGGTATTCACGGGAAACGGCACGGTGGACGCGCCGATTGTGCGCCCCGACCCAAACAAAACCCTGCGCGCGGTGGGTGACGACGGTGAGCGCGCCGTGACGCATTGGGAAGCGCTGAAAACCGACGGCAAATGCACGCTGTTGCGTATTCATTTAGAAACAGGACGCACGCACCAAATTCGCGTGCATTTTCAATATCTCGGTGCGCCGCTTGTGGGCGACGATATGTACGAAAGTCCCGATTTGCGCTTGTCACATCAAGCGCTCCATTGCGGTGCATGTTCCCTTTTGCACCCCGTTACAAGCGAAAAAATGGAATTTCATGCGCCCTTGCCCGACGATATGGCGGCGTTATGCACAAATATGGTTTGATGCACCGACAAGGATAGTTTTCACGCCTACACGAAGGTGTTTTGCACCGGCAGGCGAAACAACGCGTTCTTTGCATTCTATATTTTTTATCTGTTTGAGATTTTTCACTTCGTTCAGAAGGACAAATTGGGATTTGTAGGGGTAATTTATACGGTAGGGCGGGGGCTTGCCCCCGCCGCGTGGTTCGATGTGAATTGACGGCGGGGGCAAGCCCCCGCCCTACCCTGAAAATTGTATTTTGTGCGCGTAGTGGCGGGCTTCCACGCCCGCCCGATTGTCATTCTGAGCCGAT
>JBJEPU010000100.1:0-11359 GCA_051881395.1 Candidatus Fimenecus sp. | reverse complement strand
TTATAAAAACGGGGAGTACACAGACGAACAATATGCAGAAGCCGCGCGTGCCGAAGCCATTCGCATGCGTGACGAGCTGTTATCTGTCAGAAAATAAACGAAAGGGCTGTCCTTATGGCACAACATACAAAAAAAGCCTATTTGCTTTTGGAAGACGGTACCGTTTTTGAAGGCTTTTCTATGGGAAAAGCGGGTACGGCGATCGGGGAAGTTGTCTTTAATACCTGTACCGCGTCTTATGAAGAACTGCTTTCCGACCCGACCTATTACGGGCAAATTGTGGCACAAACCTATCCTTTGGTCGGAAACCGCGGTGTTGCAGACAACGGTCGCGAGTCTGAAATTATGTCTAATGGCTATATTGTGCGCGAATGGTACGATGCGCCCGAGGGCGGCGTATCTCTCCACGAATATCTTCTGCGCCGCGGGATTGTCGGCATATACGGCATTGACACAAGGCGTTTGACGCGTGCTCTGCGGGACAAAGGCTATATGAAAGGTGCCATAACCGAGTCGATAGAAGAAAAAGAAGATTTACTGCGGGAAATTTGCGCCTATACCATTTCGGGCGCGTTGGAAGCCGTGACCATTCAAAGTCCTGAAACTGTATCTGCGCCGCAGGAAAAATACCGTGTCGCTCTGTTAGACTACGGCTTTCCGCGCGCGACGCTGGACGCGTTGACTGCCCGCGGGTGTACCTTGGAACTGTTGCCTGCCGATTACACGGCAGAACAGGTGAAAGCGCTTTCGCCGGACGGAATTTTCCTTTCTGACGGCCCGGGCGACCCCGATGACAACCCTGTTTTTATTCAGAATATTCAAGAGATGACCAAGCTCGGCTTGCCGCTATTTGCGATTGGTTTGGGGCATCAAATGCTGGCGCTGTCCGTTGGGGCGGAGATTGAAAAAATGGCGCAGGGGCATCGCGGCTCCAATCAACCGGTTTTGATTTGCGGGACGGAACAATTTATGGTGACCGACCAAAATCACGGATATGCGGTTAAAGCCGAAACGGTTGCGCCGAGTGTTGCTGAGATTTCTATGACAAACTTGAATGACGGGTCCATTGAAGGGCTTTCTTACAAAGCATTTTCGGCGATTTCCGTGCAGTTTACGCCGAACGGTGACCGCGACAGCAGTACATCTTGGATTTTTGACCGCTTTGTCGAAATGCTCGGGGAGGCAAAGAAATGAAACAGACTTACAAAAAAATCCTTGTCATCGGCGCAGGTCCCGTGGTGATTGGGCAGTCCGGTGAATATGATTACGCGGGCACACAAATGTTAACGGTTTTAAAGCAAGAGGGCGTGCAGTCCGTGGTGGTGAACTCCAATCCGACCACGGTGATGACTGACCGCAATCTCGCAGATACCGTGTATATTGAGCCGCTGAATGGGGAAACTATCAAAAAAATTATCGAAGTGGAACAGCCTGACGCCATTTTGGCGACCGCGGGCGGCAAAACCGGCTTGGAAATTTGTTTGGAATTGTCTCAAAACGGCTATTTAGAGGAGCACGGCACAGTTTTGCTCGGTGCACAGCCCGAAGTGATAAAAAGTGTGCATAACGCGCAGGCACTGCAAACAATGTTGTCAGAAGCCGACGAGCCGTATTTGCCGTCAGCGATTGTCAGTTCCGAAGTCGAAGCGCTGGATTTTGCAAGTGCTGTGGGGTATCCCGTTTCCTGCAAATCGGCATTTTCGCCGGAGGGCGGCGCCT
Source organism: Candidatus Fimenecus sp. (assembly GCA_051881395.1). Classification (GTDB taxonomy): domain Bacteria; phylum Bacillota; class Clostridia; order Oscillospirales; family Acutalibacteraceae; genus Fimenecus. The sequence continues at coordinate 9,640 of JBJEPU010000100.1, read as the reverse complement.
TTGTACGCTGTAATACTGCCGAAGAACTGACGGAATGCTTTGTTTCTTGTGCACAGAAATCGTTGGTCGGGCAGGCTATGCTTGAAAAATGTGTGGAAGGCTATAAGGAAATTGCGTTTTGTTGTGTGCGCGATGCCGCGGACAACTGCATCAGCATTTGCAGTACGGAGAATATTGACGCGGTCGGCGTACACGACGGCGACAGTATTGTGGTTTTACCCGCACAGACCCTAACCGACGCACAAACCTCCAAATTGCGCCGTACTGCTCGCAAATTGGCGCGGCGGCTCCAAATTGAGGGCGTTTGTATGGTTCGCTTTGCCGTACACCCCGAAACGGGCGCCTATATTGTGTTGGGCGTCGAGCCGCAGTTAAACCGCACCTCCGCTTTGATTTCCAAGGCAACGGGGTATCCGATTGCGGCTGTGTGCGCGAAAATTGCGCTTGGGTATAAGCTGTATGAAATCCGCAATGAGATTACCGGTGTAACAACGGCGGCGAATGAGCCGGCGATTGACTATTGTGCCGTAAAAGTCCCAAAATGGTCTTTTGAACATTTCGGTGATGCAACGACGCGCACGCTCGGTGAAATTATGCAGGCAACCGGCGAAGCGTTTGCAATCGGCACGAGTTTTGAATTGGCATTTTTAAAAGCCATTCGCTCGATGAATCCGAAAACGGAATTCATTGCATTGCCGAAACTTCGCTTGGCAACGGATGATGAACTGTCCGTATTGTTGCATTCGCGGGATAATGAGCGGATTTTTGCCGTATATGAAGCGATTAAACGCGGTGTTTCTTTGGAGAAAATCCGAGAAATCACCAAAATAGATATGTATTATCTTTTGAAACTCAAAAATATTGCCGATACAGAGCTTGCTTTTCGCACGGGGTATACCAAAGAAGCGTATGCATATGCCAAATCCATCGGCTTTTTAGACAGCGCGATTGCGAAATTCTGCGATATGGAGGATTTACCGGATAAGCGCTGTTCTGCCTACAACACCGTGGATACCTGTGCGGCGGAATTTGATGTGCAAAAGCCGTATTTTTACTCCGCTTGGGATGAGGATAATGAAGCGGCCATGTATTTGGACGCGCACCCGAGCGAAAGAACAAAAATTTTGGTGGTCGGCGCAGGACCTACCTCTATCGGCTTGGGGGCAGACCGTGATTACGCCGCCTATCAAGCGTTGCATACATTAAAGGATTTCGGATATGAAACCGTTATGCTCAACAACAATCCTGCCGCCAATACGACGGACTTTTCGGCGGCGGACAAATTATATGTTGACCCGATTACCGAGGAAGATGTGGTCAATGTGGCGGCAACCGAGCGCCCCGACGGCGCGATTTTGGTGTTCGGCGGCGGGGAAGCCTTGCGCAAATCCGAAGCCTTGGAGAAAATGGGCGTGACTGTATACGGTGCAGACGCGACCATACACAAAAAGTTAAAAAATAAAATTGAGTTTTTTGACATTTTAGACCGCTTGAATATTCGCCATACAGGCTCTCGCCGTGTGTTTATCGGCAAAGGCGTTGAGGTAGATGTGCTCACGGACGGTGAAGAATTCTTAATCCCCGGGATTTATGAGCATATCGAAAAGGCGCAGGTGCATGCAGGCGACTCGATTTCGGTCTATCCGACCGTTTCGCTTTCACAGGCGCTGAAAGAGGAAGTTGTCGAGTTCACCGGCAGATTGGTGCGCGAATTAAAAGTAAAAGGTCTTATAAACATTCAATTTGTTGTATATGACAATGCGGTATATATGACGACGGCGAGTGTGGTTGCTACGCGGAATATTCCGTTTATGAGTAAAGCGACGGCTCTGCCGATTGTGGAACTTGCCGTGCGGTTAATGCTTGGCGAAAGCTTGCGGGACATCGGCATCGGTACGGGGCTTTATAAAGAGCCTGCACGGTATTTTGTACGCGTGCCCGTGTTCAGCTTTGAATCACTTGCAGGGACGGATATCCAACTCGGCGATGAAATGAAATCCACGGGTGAAGTGATGGGCGTTGCGGATACCTTTGATGAAGCATTGCTCAAAGGCTTTATTGCCTCCGGAATGCGGATTAAGCGCACGGGCGGTGTGCTGATTTCCGTTGCAGATACCGACAAGCAAGCCTGTGTGCCGCTGTCTGATGCTTTTTTACAGCAGGAGCTCAAAATCTATGCGACATCCAATACGGCAAAGCTTTTGAATGCCAATCATGTGGCGGCAAATGCTGTGCGAAAAATCCACGAGGGCGAGCCGAATACCTTGACGCTGATTTTGAAAAATCGGCTGTCTTACTTGGTCTCCACCGCCCAGAACGGACCGAAAATCAACGAGGACGATGTGCGTATTCGCAGAACGGCGCTGTTGCGGCGTATTCCGGTTTTGCCGTCGGTGGAATCGGCATCGGCTTTGGCACAATGCCTTTCAAAAAACGATGCGGTTGAGGAACTGCGCGTACAACCGCTTTAAAAAGGAGTATTTTATGGTTCAGGCGTATTTTAAAATCCAATCGGTTGAAAAACTCAACGCGACCACATACAGTTTTGTCATAGACTGTCCTATCTTGGCAAAGGAAAGCTGGTGCGGGCGGTTTGTCAATATTCAATGCGGCGAAAAAACCTTACGCCGCCCAATTTCGATTTCCGAAATCGACCAAGCGAACGGCACGATTACCATTGTGTTTGAGGTGCGCGGCGAGGGTACGGCTTGGTTGGCGACCAGAAAAGCAGGGGACGAACTCAATATTTTAGGGCCTTTGGGCAACGGCTTCTTCCCCGATAAGGACAGACCCGCCGTTTTCATCGGCGGCGGCATCGGTTGCCCGCCTATGCTCGGTGCGGCGCAGGATTACGGCGAGAATGGCGAGGCGATTTTGGGCTTTCGTTCCAAAGAGCAGTTAATTTTATTGGATAAATTTGAGCGGTGCTGTCAAAGCGTTGCGGTCACAACGAATGACGGTTCTTATGGCACAAAAGGATTTGTAACGGATATTTTAAAGGATAAATTAGCTGAAAAACCCGACTGCGTGGTGTATGCCTGCGGGCCGATGCCGATGCTCAAAGGCGTTGCGGCAATGTGCGCAGAACACAATGTCCAATGCTATGTTTCGCTGGAACAGCGTATGGGATGCGGAATCGGTGCTTGTTTGGTTTGCGCTTGCAAAACCCACGAGCAAGACGGCGAGCATATGCGCCATGTCTGCAAAAACGGCCCTGTATTTGATGCGAAGGAGGTCGATTTCAATGGCTGATTTGCGTGTGAACATTGCGGGGGTGGAATTTAAAAACCCCGTGATTACCGCCAGCGGCACATTCGGCTTTGGGCAGGAATATGCGCGGATTTATGATATTTCCCGTTTGGGCGGTATTTCCTGCAAAGGGACAACCTTACACGAGCGCCCAGGCAATCCCGCGCCGCGCATTGCCGAAACACCGTCCGGCATTTTGAACAGCGTCGGTCTGCAAAATCCGGGTGTGGATGCCTTTATTCGGGATGATTTGCCGTTTTTGAAAAAGCAAAATACGGTGGTTATCGCCAATATTGCGGGCAGTCAGGTGGAGGATTATGTCGAGACAGTCCGCCGCTTACAGGGCACGGGCGTGGATATGATTGAGTTGAACATCTCTTGCCCGAATGTCAAAGAGGGCGGGGTTTCGTTCGGTACATCGCCGAAAAGTGTTGAGAACATCACGAAACAGGTAAAAGCGGTTGCAGAACAGCCGTTGATGATTAAACTGACGCCCAATGTGACGGATATTACCGAAACGGCCGCGGCGGCAGAAGCGGGCGGTGCTGATGCCGTCTCCTTAATCAATACCTTAACGGGTATGAAAATTGACATCAACACCCGCCGTCCCATTCTCAAAAACAATACGGGCGGTATGTCGGGTGCGGCAGTATTCCCCGTAGCCCTTCGCATGGTGTGGCAGGTTGCAAACTGCGTGAAAATTCCCGTGGTCGGTATGGGCGGTATCACGAAATGGCAAGATGCCGTAGAAATGCTTTTGGCAGGCGCCTCGGCGGTGCAAATCGGTACGGCGAATTTTACCGATGCGTATACCCCGTTGAAGGTGATTGCGGGTATCAACGAGTATTTGGACGAACGCGGAGAAAAATCCGTGTCGGATATTGTCGGCAAGGTACAGGTATGGTGATTTTATCTGTGGATTACGGCGATGCACGCACGGGCGTTGCCGTATGTGATAAATTTGAAATGCTGGCGTCACCCGTAACGGTCATTCATGAAAAAGACGCCGAAAAAGTTGCAAAAACGGTGGCGCAAATTGCGACAGAAAAGCGTGCGGAGCTGATTGTACTGGGACTGCCGAAAAATATGGACGGCTCAGAGGGCTTCCGTGCGGAGCATTGCCGTTCGTTTGCGGCGCTTTTGCAGACGAAAACCGATTTGCCGCTGGATTTTCAAGATGAACGCTTAACCACGGTTTCCGCGCATAACGCGCTGAATTTGACCGATACCCGCGGCAAAAAACGGAAAGAAATCGTTGACGCGGTTTCCGCCGTCATTATTTTAGAGGATTATCTCAGAAAAAGGAAAAATTAACGCCGCCCACAAAGCGACAAAATTTCAACCCCGATACCGTTATAATTACGGTATCGGGGTTTTCCTGTGGGAGGTGACGCGTTGGTAATCTATGCGGATATTCTGGTCGTTATCAATCTGTTTGTCAACTATTTTCTGTTGCTGATTACAAAACGAATTTTGCGTATATGTGTGCGACGCATTCGGATTTTATGCGGCGCGGTTTTTGGGGGACTGTATTCCCTGATTATTTTTGCCCCCACATTGCCCCTTTCCTTAACGGTGCTTCTCCATATGGCGGCGGTTGGTATTATCGTTTTGATTTCTTTTCCGACGCACACGGTGAAAACCTACTTAAAAGCCTATGCGGCATTTTTCGCTGTCAATTTCGGCTTCGGCGGCGCCATGCTTGCCGTGTGGCTCGTGTTTCGACCGAACGGAATGGTGTATCAAAACGGCGCCGTCTATTTTGACATCAGTATGCAGGTGTTACTGCTGAGCACCGTATTTTGCTATATCCTGTTTTCGGTATTTTTTACTTTGTTAAAACGAAAGGCGCCGGATAATCGGCTGTATACCGTAATTCTGCAAAACGGCGATAAATCTGTGCATACGAAAGCGCTGTTGGATACAGGCAATACGCTTTCTGACGGTTTTTCCTATACGCCGATTTTAATTGCGACAGAGCGCCTTTTACATAAATTGGCAACCGAAGAGGCGCAAGCCTTTTTGCGCGGCGATATTCCGCAAGTGCAAGATACATCGTTTCGGTTTATCCCTTATGGGACCGTGCATGGAAGCGGCGTTATGCGCGGCATTGTGATTGACACCGTTTCCTTGCCCAAAGAGGGCATTTCGGTTCAAAAGCCCATATTGGTACAGAGTACTGAAAAATTTGATACCGGTGAATACGAAGTCATACTCAGCAATCAATTTTTTGAAAGAGGAGAGAAAAACCGTGTGTTTCAAACTGCAAAAAATACTGTTAAAAATTAAAAGTTGGTTTTGTAAAGGTGAACTGCACTACATCAACGGTGCGCAATCGTTACCTGAACCGTTAAACAAGGCAGAAGAAGATGCGCTTCTTACCCGCCTTGCGAACGGAGAAAAGGAGGTTCGCGAGGATTTAATTGTGCACAATCTTCGTTTGGTGGTGTATATTGCCAAAAAGTTTGAAAGTTCAGGCGTAAATATTGAGGATTTAATTTCCATCGGTACAATCGGGCTGATTAAAGCAGTCAACACCTTTCGGCCGGAGAAAAACATTAAACTTGCCACATACGCTTCTCGCTGTATAGAAAATGAAATTTTAATGTTTTTACGCAAAACCGTTGCCCATAAGGCAGATGTGTCGATTGACGAGCCGTTAAATGTGGATTGGGACGGGAATGAACTGCTTTTATCGGATATTTTGGGAAGCGCCGCTGACGAAATCCACGAGAGCGTGGAATATGACGACGAAAAACGAATGTTATTGCAAAGCATTCAAATGCTCCCGCAACGCGAGCGAACGATTATGTGCCTGCGCTTCGGTATCGGTGGGGGCAGGGAGTATACGCAAAAAGAGGTCGCGGAGCTTTTGGGGATTTCACAAAGCTATATTTCCCGCCTTGAAAAACGGATATTGGAACGGTTGCGAAAGGATATGGAAAAAGCAGTATAGAACACAACAAAAATATGGTCGTTGATTTAACAAAAAGACTATGCATTTTGCAAAATTTGTGGTACAATAGCCATTGTAGTTTTATGAAAGTTGTGCGTGATATTTTTGGTCTTTTCCAGCCTGACTTTTTTATACATTTTCCTGCCGCTTTGTTTGGTATTTTATTTTTTGACAAACCGCATCAAAGTTCGCAACGGCGTGCTTTTAGTTTTTTCTCTCCTGTTTTATGCTTGGGGAGAGCCGAAGTATATCCTTTTAATGGTTGCCACAACGGCAGTGGATTTTTTTGCAGGGCTTTTTATCGAAAAATACAGAGGAACGAAAAAAGCGAAGCTGTTTTTAACCTTGGCGGTGGCTTTGACGCTTTCGTCGCTCGGTGTGTTTAAGTATTTTGACTTTTTTGCCGAGAGCGCCAACAGTTTGATGCATATGCAACTGCCGATTTTGGGGCTTTCTTTACCCATCGGCATTTCGTTTTACACCTTTCAGGCGCTGACTTATGTTGTCGATGTATATCGTGGGAAAGTGCCTGTTCAGCCGTACTTTTATAAACTGCTTTTGTATGTATCGATGTTTCCGCAGTTGATTGCGGGACCCATTGTTCGCTACAATGATGTTTGTCAGCAAATTGAATCGCGCACCTGCACCTTTCAAAAAGCGGCAAACGGCATACTGCGTTTTTGCGTCGGTCTGTTAAAAAAGGTTTTGATTGCCAATTATGCGGGCGAATTAACCGAGAAACTGCTTGGCGGGGATTTGTCTGCATTATCCGCGCTCGGCGCGTGGGTAGGGATTGCCGCATATACTTTGCAGATTTATTTCGACTTTTCCGGCTATTCCGATATGGCAATCGGTTTAGGGCAGGTGTTCGGGTTCGATTTCCCCGAAAACTTCCGCTATCCGTATGCCGCGCGTAGTATCAGCGACTTTTGGCGCCGCTGGCATATGACTTTAAGCAGTTTTTTTCGGGATTATGTCTACATACCCCTCGGCGGCAACCGTAAGCGTTGGGCGGTCAATATGCTGCTTGTTTGGCTTTTGACAGGTCTTTGGCATGGCGCAAGTTGGAATTTTGTGCTGTGGGGACTGTACTATTTTGTATTCCTGATGCTGGAAAAACTCTATCTCGGAAAGCGCCTGGAAACACTTCCGAAAGCTTTACAGCACATCTATACGATGTTGGTTGTTCTGTTTGGCTGGGTATTTTTCTACTTTGAAGATTTGTCCGCAATCAAAGCGTTTTTCATTTCCGCTTTCGGCGGGCACGGTTTTTCCAACTTGACGCAAAGCACGGTTTGTGTGAACTATATTGCGGTTTTACTCGTCGGTGCAGTGCTTTCTTGCCCGATACTGCCGTATTTGAAAACCGTTGCACACCGTTTGTCTGCCAAACGGCTCGGCAGGGCTTCGGTCAACACCGCTTGCTTGCTGTTTGCAGTCGGTTCTCTGGCTGTCGCCACCGCCGCCTTGGTTGGGACAAGCTATAATCCGTTTTTGTATTTCCGTTTTTAAGGGTATTATGATGGTGTATTTAGAAAAACTGAAAAAAATAAAACCGCAAACCGACTCGATTGCCGACCGCCGCCCGTTTTTACAAAAGGTGATAAGCGCGGTGATTTGTATTTTGTTTTTTGTTGTCTTATTTTTGTTGTTTACAGTCAGCGTATTTGACACGGACAAAACCGTGTCCGAAAGTGAAAACCGTGCCTTAGCAAGAATGCCGCAAATGACTTGGCATACCTTGACGGACGGTACTTTTGCAAAGGATTTTGACACCTATTTTGCCGACACTTTCCCGTGGCGGGAAGGCTTTTTAAGCGTAAATCAAAAAATATCTGCGTTTTTCAGCGGCACAAGAAGTGCAAATGATGTTGTGCTTGTGGAAAAAGGCGAAAAAGACGATTTTGCTGGGCAGGATATGGATTATGAAGATGAAACATTTTAATGGGGTGATACTATGAAATACGATGTTGCGGTTGTCGGCGCGGGCGTTGTCGGTGCATTGATTTCCCGCGAACTGTCGAAGTACGACATTCGTGTGGCTCTGTTGGAAAAATGCAACGATGTTGCCATGGGCACGACGAAAGCAAACAGCGCAATTGTGCACGGCGGTTTTGACGCGGCGAACGGCACGCTCAAAGCCAAACTCAATGTGCGCGGTACGGAATTGATGCCGAAAATTTGCGCGGATATGGCGGTGCCGTATCGCAACAACGGCTCGCTTGTGTTGGCGTTTTCCGAAGAGGAAATGGAGCATGTGCACACACTGTATGAACGCGGCGTGAAAAACGGCGTGCCGAAACTGTCCGTGCTTGACAAAGCGCAGGTGAAAGCGTTAGAGCCGCATGTCAGCGACGAAGTTGTCGGTGCGCTCCTTTCCGAAACGGCAGGCATTGTTTGCCCGTATGAATTAACGATCGCGGCAACAGAGGTTGCTGTGACAAACGGCGTGGAATTTATCCGCAACTGCGCAGTGGAATCGATTGAAGCCACTGCGGACGGGTTTGTGCTTGCGACAACGCAAGGCGAAATGACTGCAAAATATGTGGTCAATGCCGCAGGGATTCATTCGGACGATATTGCCCGTATGATTGGCGACGACAGCATTTCGTTGGTCGCGCGTAAGGGTGAATATTATCTTTTGGATAAGTCTTTCGGGTATATGGCAGACCACACGATTTTCCAATGCCCCAATAAAATGGGTAAGGGCGTTCTTGTCACGCCGACGGTAGACGGGAACTTGCTTGTCGGGCCTTCCGCTTTGGATGTGGACGATAAGGAAGATGTGGATACCACACCCGAAGGGTTGGATTTCATTGTCGAAAAAGCGAAAAAGAGCGTGCCGACATTGAATATCCGCGGCGCGATTACCTCGTTTGCAGGTATGCGCGCGCACCCTGTGACCGATGATTTTATTATCGGATTCTCTGCGAAAAACGACTGCTTCTTAAATGTGGCGGGCATTGAATCCCCCGGTCTGTCGGCGGCGCCTGCGATTGCGGAAATGGTCGCGGGAATGCTCAAAGAAAAAGCGAATTTGCAAGAAAAGAAAGACTATGTACTGACGAGAAAAGCGCCTGTGCGCTTCCGTCATATGACCAAATCCGAGCGCGAAGCCCTCATTGCCAAGAATAAGGCCTACGGCAGAATTATTTGCCGCTGTGAAACGATTACTGAGGGCGAAATTCTCGATGCGATTCACGCGCCCGCGGGTGCACGCGATGTTGACGGTGTAAAACGCCGTACGCGCGCAGGTATGGGCAGATGCCAAGGCGGTTTCTGTGGCTCAAAGGTTGTTGAAATTCTGTCCCGTGAATTAAATGTGCCGATGAACGAAATCACGAAATTCGGCGGCAATTCAAAAATTCTGTTTGAGAAAACGAAGTGAGGTGTGAAAGATGCTCGAATATGATTTAGTTGTAGTCGGCGGCGCCC
>JBJEPU010000099.1:0-11404 GCA_051881395.1 Candidatus Fimenecus sp. | reverse complement strand
AGGTCGCCGTAATCGAAACCAGTGCGGGCTTGGTGCCGTCCACCGTTACGCCTTCGCTTGTTACAACGGCGGAAACATTGCCTGCCGCGTCCGTTGCGCGCGCTTCGGCAAAGCCGCGGAAATTCGGCGCTTTGGTCGGCTTATTGGCGGCATCATACACCGCCCAAGCGGAATAGGTGTCGGTATCTGCATCGTACCAGCGGTATTCCACTTTGGCAATGCCTGAAACGCCTTCATCGGAAGCGTCAATCGTCAATTCGATGGTTTCGTTAAAGAATTTTCCGTAGGTCAGTTCGCTTAAAAGCCGTGCAAAACCGCCGGAATTCTTGTGTTCCACCGCAACACCGTCTACCGTCGGTGCGATTTTATCAATATTGTTGATTTCGACGGTGCGTTCACAGGTAAGCCCGTTGCCTGCCGTCAATTTTACGGTATAGGTACCGTTTTCATCCACGGTAAATGCGGTGTAATTCTCGGTAATATCCGCGCCGTTTAAGGTGACGGATTGCACGCCCGACGCGCCGACCGTAAGATTGTCAAGCGTGACGGCGAAGGATTGATTAATCAGCTTCGTTTGGGCGGGTGTCAAGGTGAAGTCGGGCTGAATATCGTCACGCTGTACCGTATACCCTTTTGTTTCGGCACTTTCCACATTGACGGAGTTCACCGCTTTGAAATAATAGGTTTCCTCTGTATTTTCCGAAACGGTTAAGGTATTGCCCGAAAGCGTTACCCACTCGGGATTGCTGTCCGTTTTGTAAGAATAGGTCAACCCCTCCATCGGATGTGTTGCCGACAGCGTAAAGGTCACATCCGCAGGCGTCCAACCGCCTGCATAGGCACCGGTGTCCACCGACACAACGGGCGTACCGTAAATAATGATGGGGAAATACGCCGTTGCCGACAGCCCCTCGTGTGTATAAATAACGGGGATTTGCTGTTCAACATCGAACAGTGTCGGGTCAAACATATCGTCATCGACAAGATAATCTGTCACTTGTTCTGACGCGGCATTGCTGTAATTGGCGGTGACCTCCAAGCCCTCTAAATCGAGCTCGGTTTCCCCCTCGGAATAGATGTAACGGGGATTGACAAGGTCAATGCTCGTCACCTTTTTGGATTCGAGCACAATCGGGAACACACCACGGTAGGTCTCGCCCGCGCGGGTGACGGAAACCAAAATATACTGCTCGTTGTCCAAAATTGTTTGATTGATTTCGGAAACGGTATAATCGGTCACTTCGACAGAGTAATCGCTGTCCGCCCAATCGGTCGTATCGTAATAGCGGGCGACATCCTCTTTATTGTAATTGAGCACAACCTTTAACCCGGTTAAATCGAGCTCGGTTTCGCCCTCCACATAATTCTTGCGCGTCGGCGCGGTCAAGGTAATGCTGTCGGGTTCGAGTTCGACAACCTGAATTTGCTTAATCGCCTCAACATACGAGCCGTCCACCTTTGTAACACCCTCTCGACCGAACACATACAAGTCGGTGATACCGGCGGAATTGCCGGAGACAACGCCGTTATTGTCGACCGAGGCGATGGCATTTTCCTGGTTACCGCTCGTACTGCTCCAAGCACTCGTCCACGGGCGTGCACCCGCGTCGGTCGGCACACCCCAATGCACATTTTTCGCCGTAATACGCGAGGGGGAGAAGGTTGCCGTATAGGTCCGTGGGAAATCCTTAATCACATAATCGCTGCCGTAAATTGTGGCACTGGTTAAGGTGTTGATGCTGTTACCGCGAATGGTCACGGTCACGCTTTTGGAAATACCGCCGATGGTAGCGGTAATGGTTACTTTTTTCGTATTAAAAATCGTTAACCCGCCGGCATCTACGCCGTACACCGCGCCTTTTTCATCGACCACGGCAATGCTCGGGTCGGAGGAGGTCCAAACCACGGTTTGTAAAAGCGCCGTGTCATAATCTTCGGGGGTAATGTTATCGACACGCAGGGTTTCAATAGTGCCCTCGTAAATATCGGTATCACCGGTGATTTCAAAATCCGTAATCGCATTGCCTGCCGTGACGGTCATTTCGGTTTCCAAAACCACCTCGCCTTGCGTTGCGCGCGCGTGAATGGTCATAATACCGCTTTGCTTCGGCGTTAAAATGCCGTCTGCGGTCAAGGTGGCAAGGTCAACATCAGCGGGGGTGTCCGCCGTTGCCCAAATGACTTCCTCGGTCAGCGGGTCGGTAATACCCCATTCCCGCACGACGGAGCTGCTGGTATTCAAACGGTCGGGCGTAACTTGAATCACATATTCAGAAGATGCATTGTTCGGAATCACGGGTTCGCCGACGATTTCAATACCGGAAATGGTGGCGTTAATCAATTTGCGGTTCACGGTAATTTCTACCGATTTGGAAACACCGCCGATGGTGGCTGTAATCGTCGCGGTTTTGCTGAATGTAAACGCGCCGCTGCCGCCGTCCAAGCCTGTCACCAAACCGCTTTGGTCCACTGCCGCAACCGACGGGTCGGAGCTTTCCCACACAAGGTCACCCGTATATGCGCCCGCGGGAGTCAAATCCGCAATGGCAAGTTGTGTGGTTGCGCCCTCGTCCACCTTTAAAGTACCGGTAATATTAAAATCCTCCACAGGCAGCTCCGCCGGGTCAACCACCGTAAAGCTTACCTTGTCGGTAAAAGCGGAATATGCCGCGCTTTCGGGATTTAAGCGCACCGTGACAGAACCGGGAGATGTAAAGGTCACAAGCCCTTCAGACGAAACATTGGCATGCTTGCCCGATTCTGTGTCAAAAATCGTGCCGCCCATGGTCCATTTTACACCTTGCTTTAAACGAACAGGCGTGCAAACACCGTACAACTGCACCTGTGCCCCGACGGCGACCGTCGTCGGCACGCTCTTTTTGTTGGTGATATGTACGCCGGTCGGCGCCACGCTTGCAATCACGCTTTTGGTAACGACCACTTCCACGGTATCGGTCGCCAAAACAGAGTCGTCCGCCGCGTGCAAGGTCGCGGTGATTTCCACATTCATATTGTCCAAAGCATTTTGGAGACTGTCTGCCAAGGCATCGCCCGCAATGCCGCGTACGATAAGCACAATCATATCGTTGTTCATATCCGCAAGGTCGATGCCCATGGACTCGCATTGCGCCTGAATTTGACTTTCAATCGCATCGGCCATGGCGTCGCCCACAAGCGGCATGGAACGGATGTTTTCGTCAATCCACTGGTGGATAATCGCCTCTTTGGAGTAGTCGTAGCCCGTCACCTTACCGGTCTCGTCCACACCCGCCAAAAGCGGCAAATTGCTTTCCCAAGTGACATAGGTGCCTTCGGGCACATCGCCCTCGGTCATATAGCCAAGCTGTATGGAACGGTATTCCTGCACCTCCAACCGTTCGGTTACTTCCACATCATCTTTGGTGACAATCACGGCGCACGAAGCCGCAAGCACCGTAAGCTCAGGCAACAGCGCCGACAGCACCAAAACCGCCGACAGCAGCGTGCTCAGGACTTTTGTTTGGGTTTTCGACATGCAAACCATCTCCTTTTATACTCCGTTTTCGATACATTTCCAATGCTTCTGTTTTTATCCAATATTTATGTATATTTTAACAAAAAAGCAGGACATTTGCAAGGGGAAAAACAGGGAAAATCTTCCGTTTTTCTCGTATTATTTTTGTTTTTTTATATATTGTTTAAATTTTTCGTTTCAAATCCGAAAATTTGCATTCGGCGGTTTTGTGTTGTATAATACCGTCGGAGTTGGTGAAATATGACAGAAGAATACACGAAATTACAAAAAAAGACCAAATATGACCTCGCGAAAACCGTAAAAAAAGAAAACTTTTTATTTTTGAATGAGAATTTCTGCAAAAACGCGCAAACCGTATTGCTCGGCGATTCCATTACGGAGTTGTTTAACAGTTATGAGTTGTTTTTTGATTTTTCGCAAAAAAGCGGACAGGCGGTTTACAACCGCGGCATCAGCGGCGACACAAGCGACCGCCTGTTGGAACGCCTACAAGCCAACGCGCTCAATTTAGAGCCGCGCAATTTGGTGCTGTTAATCGGCACAAACGATTTGGGCGTTTGCCTGCCACAGGAATTCATTGTGGAAAACATCCGCGAAACGCTGAAAATGACCCGTACGCTTTGCCCGAACACCAACATCGTTTTGCAGGCAGTATACCCCGTCAACCGCCATATAAGCCTTGCCGCACGGCAAATGGTCGGCAAACGCCGTAACAAAGACATTGCCGCGCTCAACACCGTATTGCGGGAGGTCGCCGTACAGTACGGCGCCATTTGGCTGGATTTGACCGAGACGCTCGCCGATAAAAAAGGCAGGCTCTCGGAAGAATATACCTTTGACGGACTGCATTTGAACGCACAGGGCTTTGCCATTGCCGCAAAAAAGATAATTCCCTGCTTGAAATAGTTGCATATTTTTACAGTTTATAGTAGAATACTAAATCGAAATGACCTTTATATGAATTTTTTACAGAAAAGGAATTACAGTTATGTTGCAGTTTGAAGAATTGCGTTTGCGGCTTTTGGGGCACGAAAAGGCATTAAAAGACCTTTCCGAGGCGTTGGGCTTGCAAAAAATGAAAGAGGAAATCATCGTTTTGGAAGAAAAAGCGGCAGAGGACGGCTTTTGGGACGATTTGCAGAATTCCCAAGCCGTGTTAAAACGCACAAGCGCCTTAAAAGCTAAGGTCTCGGCGTATGAAAAGCTGTGTGCGGATTATGACGATGCACTGGTGATGATTGAGCTGTCCGACGAAGAGGGCGATTTGGAATTATTGCCCGAATGCGAAGAAAATGTCAAAGCATTTGAAAGCAATTTGGACACGATGACGCTGACCACCCTGCTTTCGGGCGAGTATGACAGCAAAAATGCCATTCTCACCTTTCACGCGGGCGCGGGCGGCACGGAGGCGCAGGATTGGGCGCAAATGCTGTTCCGTATGTATAACCGCTGGGGTGAGCGCCACGGCTACAAGGTTTCGACGCTCGATTACCTCGACGGTGACGAGGCAGGCTTGAAATCCGCGAGCATTTTAATTGAGGGCGAAAACGCCTACGGCTTTTTAAAGAGCGAAACGGGTATCCACCGCTTGGTGCGCGTCTCCCCGTTTGACTCCGAAGGCCGCAGACACACCTCGTTTGCCTCACTGGAAGTGATGCCCGAAATCGACGACACCATCGAAGTGGAAATCGCGCCCGAGGACATTAAAATGGATGTGTACCGTTCCAGCGGCGCAGGCGGCCAAAAGGTCAACAAAACCTCCTCAGCCGTGCGTTTAACCCACATTCCAACAGGGATTGTTGTTTCCTGCCAAGTCGAGCGCAGTCAGCACCAAAACCGCGAGGTTGCCATGCGTATGCTCAAATCCAAATTAGTGGAAATCAAAGAGCGCGAGCACCTGGAAAAGATTTCGGATATTAAGGGCGACCAAAAGGAAATTGCGTGGGGCAGTCAAATTCGCTCCTATGTGTTTATGCCCTATCAGTTGGTCAAAGACCACCGCACCAATTTTGAGTCGGGCAACATCAACAATGTGATGGACGGCGATTTGGACGGGTTTATCAACGCCTACTTAAAAATGGAATCGCAAAAGAAATTGGAACAAGGCTAAAAGCAGTACACAGTAAAAAACAACTCCCCTTCCGTTCGGAAAGGGAGTTGTTCCTTTTTGTGTAAATTCAAGCGGGATAAAACGCTTTGTGCACGGCGGAAACCGCACGGTCAGCGTCTTTTATGTCAATCAGCACCGAAATTTTGATTTCACTTGTAGAAATCATATCAATGTTGATGTCGTGCTCGTAGAGGGCCTCAAACATTTTGGACGCGGTGCCGGGGTGAGACTCCATACCCGCGCCGACCACGGAGATTTTGGCAACCTCTTTGTCGCAAATCACATTGCCTTCGTCAATGTCAAAGGTATCAAGCACCGCTTGCACGGCTTCTTCGGCATTTTCTTTGGAAACGGTAAAGGTAATATCCTTACTGTCGTCTCTGCCGACAGACTGCAAAATAATATCCACATTGATTTTCTTCTGTGCTAACTTTGCGAACAGTTTGAACGCCACACCGGGGTTGTTGGGGATTTTTTTCACGGATATACGGGCAACATCGGTATCCTTTGTAACCCCTCTGACCAACATTTTTTCCATTTTTGCGACCTCCTTAACGATTGTACCGGGCACTCTTTTTAAGCTGGAAAGTACTTCGACTTCCACATTGTATTTTTTCGCCATTTCGACGGAACGATTATTGAGCACCTGCGCGCCGAGGGTGGCAAGCTCCAACATTTCGTCGTAGGTAATTTCCTGTAATTTTTTCGCGTTTTCCACCTTGCGCGGGTCGGCGGTAAACACGCCTTCGACATCGGTGAAAATCTGACAGCGGTCGGCGTGCATGGCCGCCGCAATCGCCACGGCGCTTGTATCCGAGCCGCCGCGCCCGAGGGTGGTCAGGTCATCGTATTTGTTAATGCCCTGAAAGCCCGCAACCACAACAATGTTATGGCGGTCGATTTCCGCGCGCAGACGGTCTGTCTTAATGGATTTGATGCGCGCCGTACCGTAAGCGGAGCTGGTATTGAAGCCTGCCTGCCAGCCGAGCAAGGACACCACCGGACAGCCGAGCTTTTCAATCGCCATTGCAAGTAACGCAATCGAAATCTGCTCGCCCGAGGTCAACAGCATATCCATTTCCCGTTTTGAGGGGGCGGCGTTAATTTCGTGCGCCTTTTCAATCAAATCGTCGGTCGTATCGCCCTGTGCCGAAACCACCACAACAACATCGTTGCCTGCGCGGTAGGTATCGGTGACGATATTCGCAACATTCATCACTCTTTCGGCGTTGGCAACCGAGCTGCCGCCGAATTTCTGAACTATCAGTCCCATAAAAACCTCCAAAATCGGCACAAATGCGCCGAATGTTTACCGAGTAAAGCCGTGCTTAATAATCCGTCACACGAATAAGCGACTGCGGCACGATGCCGGCGGCTTCGAGTTTGTCGCAAAGCACCTGTTCGGTGTCGGTCGGCGTTACAAACGCCAGTTCGTTTTCGGGCGCGTTTTCACGCGACAGCACTTTCACTTTGCCGAGCTTTTCTTCCAACACTTTCAATACCGCCGCTTTGTCTTGCACCTCTGTGCGGATATACAGCGCAGTTTCCAGCGTTTTGTGGTCCACCACATAATTGTCCACGCTCTTGCCCCAACCGAATGCCTTTTTGCGGTCCACATGCTTTGCGCAGTCAATCACATCGGCGACCACGGCGCTTGCGGTCGGCAATTTGCCCGCGCCCTTGCCGTAAAACACAACATCGCCTATCGCGTCGCCGCGCACCAAAATCGCATTAAACACATCGGTGACGGAAGCGAGCTGACTGCCGTTTAAAACCACAGCGGGGCTGACCATCGCGGAAATTTTCTCATCGGAAAGGCGTTTGGCTCTGCCCAACAGTTTAATCACGCCGCCGAAATCACGGACATATTCCACATCCTGCAAGGTGATTTTGGTAATGCCCTCTGTGTAGACCGACTCGGGATACACATGATTCCCGAAGCACAAAGACGCCAAAATACAAATTTTGCGGCAGGCGTCGTGCCCTTCAATGTCGGCGGTCGGGTCTTTTTCGGCATAGCCGTTGTCCTGCGCCAATTTGAGCGCGTCTTCAAACCGCATATTTTTTTCAATCATCATCGTTAAGATGAAATTGGTCGTACCGTTCAAAATCCCGGCGATTTCGTCAATCTCGTTCGCCGCAAGGCATTGGGTAATCGGGCGGATAATCGGAATCCCGCCGCCGACGGACGCCTCAAACAGGAAGTTGACATTGTGTTCCTCTGCCAACTGCAAGAGTTCATAGCCCTTTGCGGCAACCAATTCCTTGTTGGAGGTTACCACGCTTTTGCCGGCCTTCAAAAGCGACGAAACAAATTCAAACGCGGGGTGCAAGCCGCCCATCGTTTCCACAACGATTTTCACATCGTCATCGTTTAAAATGATATTGAAATCTTTAATAAATTTATCCGCATTCGGGTCACCCGGAAAATCGCGCAAATCCAAAATATATTTCAAATCCAAAGCATCGCGCGTACTGCGCTTGACAATGCTGTCGTGGTTTTTGTTTAAAACCTCAACGACACCCGAACCGACGGTGCCGTAACCCATAACCGCTACAAACATCTTCTCACATCCCAATTTATAATGATACGGATAGCATTTTAGCACACTTCCCGCGCGGAATAAAGTAAAATTTTCAAATTTCGGCGAAAAAAATAAATTTTCTATAAAAGTTTCTATTATTGATTGTAACTTTTAAAAAAATAGTATAAAATGTATATATTATTATTGCTTTTTTCGGCAGTTTTATTTCGGAGGCATCAAAAAATGGACAAGGTGGAAAAACGCAGGTCGTTTATTATCAACATACTGTATGCCGCCATATGGATTGGCATCGGGTATTTATGCATCAAATATGCGCTCGGCGTGATTTGGCCGTTTGTGGTTTCGCTGTTTTTTGCGATGCTTTTACAAAGACCGGTCAACGCCATGACGAGAAAAACGCCGCTGAAACGCGGAATTTCCTCTGTGATTATGGTGTTGTTGATTGTGGTGCTTGCGGGGTCGATTGTCGGGTTTATTGTGGTGCGCATCGCCATGGAACTCGGAGACTTCTTCCGCTATTTGCTGATGAAAATTGAGGACGCACCGTCCTTCGCCTCGCAAATTATGGCGTGGTTTCACAATGCGGTTGCCTTTTTGCCGGACACCTTGGAGCAAACCGTCACCGCTTCGGTGGAAAGTTTTGTCAACCGCCTTTTGGGCATTGAAACCGAGTTGAACGCCGCCGCGCCCGCCGCTGCCGACAGCGGCATTGACTTTTCCGTGCTGTCCTCGCCCTTGGGTGCGGTATGGGGCACGGCAAAGCAAATTCCGATGTTTGCTGCCGGGCTTTTGGTTTGCATAGTCTCGTGCTGTTTTATGACGGCGGACTATCACAATCTGCGCGACGGCATTCTGCGCCAATTCAAGCCCGCTTCGCAAGCCGCGGTGATCCGTGCCAAGCAAGTCACCTTTTCCACCATCGGCAAAATGGGAAAATCGTATTCCATTATCATTGGGATTACATTTTTGGAAATGGTCATCGGCTTATCCGTGCTCAAACTCTGCCGTTTGTATACCGGCGGGTACATTTTCGCCATTGCGCTGGTGACCGCCGTTGTGGACATTATGCCGGTGCTCGGCACGGGTACGATTTTAATTCCTTGGGCGGTCATTTCTTTCTGCACGGGGAAATTCGGCTTGGGCGTCGGGCTGTTGGTGCTATATGCGATTATCGGCATCATCCGTCAAATCGTAGAACCGAAGCTGGTCTCCGCGCAGTTGGGCCTGCCGCCGTATTTAACGCTTGCCGCAATGTATATCGGCACACAGTTGTTCGGCTTTTTAGGCCTGTTTTTACTGCCGCTGTTGCTGACGCTTTTAAAGGTGCTCAACGATGAAGGCATTTTGCATATTTTAAAGCCCGCACCCGCAAAGGTTGCGGCGGCAGACAATTCCGCAGAGCCGCCGTGTGCAGAAACGGCTGTTGACGGCGAAAAGGAAGAAAAAAATGATTGACCTGCATTGCCATCTTTTATGGGGCATGGACGACGGCGCTTCGTCTATGGAAAAAACCGTGCAAATGTGCCGGACGGCGGTGAAAAACCACATTCAAATTGTCGCCGCCACGCCGCATATGACCGATTTGCGCACGCTGGACGATTTCCTCTATCTGCGCAACCGCAAGCTGACGGAATTAACCCGCATTTTGCAGGCGGAAAGCTTATCCGTGCAGGTGTGCGGCGGGGCGGAGGTCTTTTTGAACGAGTGGATTTTTGAGGTTGGGGACGAATTGGAGGAACTGACGCTCAACCGTTCGCGCTACTTGCTGTGCGAATACAGTTTGCGCCCGTTTGACCCCGAAAAAGCCATTGTCTTTGCCGAAGAGGTTTTGGAGCGCGGGCTTATTCCGTTGATTGCGCACCCCGAGCGCTACCCCACCTTCCACGAATACCCCGAAATCGTCACGGAATTGCACAGCTTGGGCGCGCGGTTTCAGGTCAACGCCGACTCGCTGACGGGCAGAATCGGTGAAAGTGTGCAGACATTTGCAACCGCCCTGTTGACGAATGGGCTTGCCGATGTGCTCGCCACCGACGCGCACGGCGTCACGCACCGCAAAAACGATTTCCAAGAAATGCAAACGATGTTTCCGCGCGCCCTGTCACCGGAAATTGTGCAATACACAACGCACACCGTACCGCTTTGCATTCTCAAAAACGAGCCCTTGCCGCACAATCCGCGGTTAAAAGCGTGAATTTACAGACCGTTCACACCGCCGCCGCGGATTATTCACGAAATCTGCATACAATAATTGGGAACAATCCGAAAGGGAGGTGTGGATATGCGCTCCATCTTAGACCGCTTTTACCGTTTGATGGAAGGGCGCTACGGACTGCGGGGACTGAGCGACAATCTGCAAATTCTGCTGGTCGCGGTATATTTCCTGCTGGCGCTTGTGAATGTGTTTGCGCGCTCGCGCATTGTCGGCGCTTTGGAAATGCTTGTGCTGATTTACACGCTGTTTCGCGTGTTTTCCAAAAATATTCCCGCGCGTGAAAACGAAAACCGTGCTGTCACCGCATGGGGCTACAAAATCCGCGACGCCTTTCGATTCCGCGAAGCCAATGCACAGCGGCGAAAAGACCGGCGCGCCGCGCGAAAAGCACAGCGTGCCGTGCAAAAAGAACGCCGCAAAGACAAGGAACATATTTACCGCGAATGCCCCGAATGCGGCGCAACACTTCGCTTGCCGCGCAAAAAAGGGAAACATTCGGTTTTGTGCCCGCGTTGCGGCAACAAATTCGGCGTGAAGTGCTGAAAAATACAGAACATAGCCCCCCGCCTTTTTTCACATATGCGCGGGGGCTTTTTGTGCCTTTTACAGAGAGACTTTTTAAATTTTCGGCCAGGCAGGCACGGCAAGGCAGACTTGACCGCCGCCGCGGAATTTGGTATGATACAGAAAACGGTTGTTGGAAAGAGGGGTTGCACTTGGCGCGGTTAAAACGCATTTGTTTTGCGGGGTTGGACGGCGTGTGTGCCGTATGGACAGGCATCACCGTCATCTTGATCACGCTCAATATCGCGGCGTATTACTATAATGTAGTGGAGTTTCAGCCGTTACGGTATTTGCTTGCCGCCGCAGGTGCCGCGGCACTGACCTTTGCGGTATACACCGCTTGCAAAAAACTACCGAAGCTGTATGCGTTTTTGCGAAGTTATCCGGACAAAGTTTTACTCGGCAGTATATTGCTGTTATTCGCCGTGCAGGCAGCATTTCTTGCAGTCGCGTAT
>JBJEPU010000098.1:0-2120 GCA_051881395.1 Candidatus Fimenecus sp. | reverse complement strand
AACCGTCCACTCTGAACCCGCATTTCCATTCGATATGGTCAAGCACATCGGCAAACAACGCCATAAACACATATGCGCAGGGAAGACCGCCGATATTTTTGACAAATTGCCCGATTAACACCACGACCATACTGTGCGGATTGATAAGACAGATAATGCCGCCTAACGCATACAGCGCAAAGCCCGCCATGGTGAGATTGCGTTTTCCGAACTTTTTGGCAAGCGGCCAAACCGCAAACATGCCGATACCCATGGGAATACCGCCGATCACGGAAATCATCGTTTGCGTAATTCCGTCGTTGTATGTACCGAGTACATAGTTGCAGAAATAGATAAGTGATATGTTTTTGAGGTTCGAGCCGACATGATACACAATCAAATATAAAAAGAGTACCACCCAATATTTATCCTTAATCACGCTCAAAAGCTGTGTTTTAATCGGGATTTTCTGTTCCTCTGCGCCTTCGTTTTCTTCCGTAATGCGTTCGCGGGTAAAATAATATTCCACCAATGTGAGTGGAAGCGCCAAAACGGATACCACTGCCATAACGGTAATCCAAGCAGATTTGTTCACGCCGATGGTGGGCATCACAAGCATCGGGAAAAACAGGGCCACAATTATGCCCGTTGCCGCTACACTCGAAATATTATTGAATACGGAAAGTGAGCCTCTTTGCTGAACATCTCTTGTAGAAAGCGGCACCATGAGGTTGTGGCTCATATTGTAAATGGTAAATGCAAAGGAATAAAACAGGTTATAAGAAAGCATAACCCACACAACCTGCACCGTCTGTGACGCCTCGGGAACGGTAAACAGAAGTATACCCGTAACCGGCAGTAAAATCGCGGCAAGCAATAAATACGGTCTGGCTTTGCCCTGTGCTGTTTTTGTGCGGTCGATGATTTGCCCCATCACCACATTGGTCACCGCATCAATAATTTTGGAAACAATGGGGAACACCGCCAAAAATGCGCCGCCCCACACATTGGTCAGTTTCAGCACATCGGTGTAATACACATTGAGATAACTTGCCAAAATCGCATTTAACAACAATGCGCCGGCAGGGCCTAACAGATAGCCGAGCCATTTTTCACTCTTTTGCACATCCGCTTTGGTGATGCGGCTACGCAGCAGCGGCGAATTCAGTTTGTTTGTCATGGCTTTTCCCTCTCTTTTCTGCTTGACAATCGGCAGATTTTCGTTTACACTTTGATTATAGCAACACAATGTCGGATTAACAATCATCAGTTTGCGTAATGATGGTTGCCAAACCGACAACACAACGGGAAAGTGACGGAATAATGTATGAATACGAAAAATAATCAACGCACAAGGCTTTCCAAGCAAATGTTTAAAAATGCCATTATGGATTTGCTGAAAGAAAAAGGTTCTGTCAACAAAATCTCCGTGCGGGAGCTTTGCGAAAGAGCCGATTTAAACCGTTCCACCTTTTATGCCCATTACAACGAGCCGAAGGACTTATTGGAAGAGTTGGAAAATGAATTGTTGCAATCCACCGAAGAACATTTGCAAAAAATCGGTGCGGAAAACGATTTGGGCGCGCACAAATATATCCTCTCGTTTTTAAAATACATACGTGAAAACGATAAGTCCTTTCGCACGCTTTTGGTAGACGCGGCAGACCCCGCGTTTCGTTCCCGATTTATGCAACAATCCATTATTCAGTTTATCGAGAATTTGGATATTACCTTTCCCAAAGAAATTGAACAGTATGTGTATTCCTATATTTTGAACGGCAGTACGGGGGTTATTTTGCAATGGATTCGTTCCGATTATGAGGCGGACGAAAACACGGTGTGTGCACTGCTGTTTTCCATCAACCGCAGTGCGCTTGTAAATTTGGACTGTTTTTAGTTTCATGCTTAAACGCCGAAGAACTGTTCAAAGATACGCCTTTTAGTTCTTCGCGTCTTACAAGAAAAAGCTGATACTCGGCGGTTTAGCGCTGAATATCAGCTTGTTTTGATAATATTTTGCCGGTTATGTCTCTCCTACCGGCGGCATTTTTGGCATCACAGCAATGTTTGATAGTGTTTTTTCATGCTTTCTTTTGTGATGATGCCGCTGAAATGCCTGTCTTGTACCATCCGTTCGCGGG
>JBJEPU010000097.1:0-11467 GCA_051881395.1 Candidatus Fimenecus sp. | reverse complement strand
AAACAAAGTATATGTGCCGACGGCAAGCAAAAATACGGCGAACAGTACGGAAATATATTTGGTGTCTAAATTCTTCAAAAACACCGTTCCGATTGCCACACCGGCACTGCCGCCGAGTATCAAAGGCAGAACAAACTTCCATTGTATGATTTTTTGTTTGGCATAAATCATTACAGCCGTTACGGCACAGGGAATAAAAAAGAGTAAATTTATCCCCTGTGACACAAGTTGCGGCAGATGACGCACCATCGTTAAATATAAAATCAGTACACTGCCGCCGCCGAGCCCCATAGCACCGACAACAGCCGATACAATCAGCGCCACCGAATCTAAAAAATTTACAGATTCCACAGCATCCTCACTCCCGCCCAAATCATAAATACCGCAAACACTTTGCGCAGTGCCTCGGATGACATTTTTTTAAACACCAAAGTACCGAGTACTGCCCCGACAGCGGCAAAGGGGACAATCCAAATTCTCGGAAAAAAATTGACATACGCCTGTTTTGCGTATATAATAAAACTAAATATTGTCAGGGGTAAAATGACCGCTACGGCGTTTGCCTGTGCCTGCTTTTGGTCACATCCGCACTTTTTTAAAATCGGCACGGCAAGGATGCCGCCGCCCGCACCCAATAGGATGTTGATAACACCGACCAGCACACCCAAAAGCGCTAAATTGATTTTTTTCATTATTTTCACCGTATTTATAGTTTGATAACGGGAGCTGATTATTCTATGCAAACCAAATTTAAGTCCGGCGTTAATCTGTTTCTTGTACTATTTATGGTAGTTTTTCATATTGTGCTTTTGCTGTTGTTGACTTCGCCGATTTTTGCAGATACAAAGGTTGGTTTGCGTTTCGGCATCTTTTTGCTGATTATCGATGCAATTCTGATATTGCCGATGCCATTTGTCACGTGCTATGAGGTGCGCGAAGAGTATTTATACATACGCGATTGGCCGTTGCGCGTGTTCAAAATTCCGTATGGGGATATTATTTCCGTGGAAGACGGTGATTTTGAGGCAAAGCACAAAAAAATCGTGGCGCTATCCATGAACCGAATCGCGGTCGGCTACCGTAAAGAGGTACAGCATAAAAAGCAAGAACCGGAAACGGTAGAGGAATATATCTATATTTCACCGTCGGATATGAACTCCTTTTTATTGCGTTTGAGCGGTAAAATGCAAATCGGTGAGGAACAGGCGAAGAAAAAAGCCGAGGAGCTTGCCGTAAAGCAAGCAGAGCATAACCGCAAAAAGAAAGCGGCGCAACAGGCGCGCAAAAAAAAGAAAGAAGAAGAACAGCCGGAAATCATTGTGATGTCCGGTAATGTAAAAACCGGCGCGGTGGATATAACCGAGGAAGAAACGCCGAAAAACACCGAAAACACCGATACGGACAGTTGATTTTACCGTGGGAACATGGTATTCTGTTGCTGTGAAAATGAACTTGAAATTGGGTTGTTCAAATTGAACCGCCCAATTTTTTTGAGGAGAGAAAGCCCCCTTATGAACTATATCGTGATGGATATGGAATGGAACACCGCATACTGTAAAAAGCTCGACGGATTTATGAATGAGATTATAGAAATCGGTGCTGTGAAACTGAATGCGGCTTTGCAGGAAATTGATTCTTTTTCCGTAATTATCAAATCGCAAATCGGCAAACGGTTACAAAGCCGCGTGAAAACATTGACGCACTTAACAAATGACGACATTGCAAACGGTATTTCCTTTCAAAAAGCAATTATGCTATTCACTGCTTGGCTCGGAACGGAAGAAAATACGTTTTTTACATGGGGCGACGGGGATATTCGTACGCTGATTAAAAATTGCGACTACTTTTTAAATACCGCCGAATTGCCGTTTGTGCATAATTACTGCGATTTACAAAAGTATTGCCAAAGCTTTACGGATGCCGCGTCTTCGGGGCAACAGTTGGGGTTGTCGGTTGCCGCGGAAAAACTCGGCATCAATCCCGATGATTATCCGCACCACAGAGCGCTGGATGACAGCCGCCTTTCGGTCGCCTGTCTGAAAAGTGTATTTGATGCGGAAGTTTTAAAAAAATATACTCATCCCTGTGACCGAGAATTTTATGCGCGTTTGGCGTTTAAACCGTATTATATTCGGGATATGCACCATCCTTTGGTGGATAAAAAACAATTTCGCTGTGTTTGCAATTTGTGCGGCGGAAAAGTGAAAAAGGAAAAAAATTGGAAATACAGCAACAATTCGTTTCGAGCGGTGTTTTACTGCCCGAAATGTGATTATCGGTTCCGTGTTGCGGTGCGGTATAAGCAGTTATATGACCGCTTGGAAGTACGAAAAACCGTAACGGAGGTTAAAACAGATCCAGAGCAGGAACAAATTTCGCCGAAAACGCCTGCCGCAACAACTGAATAGAGAAATTTCAAAAATGACTGATTGATTGTTCCAATCAGTCATTTTTTATGCGTACATACCAAAAGTTACAAAAAATCGGTCAATTATTACATTTCAAAACTCTTTTTCGATAATATTGCTATGATAGCAATACAAGGAGGAAGGATTATGGGAAAAAGAATTGCAAAGTTTTATCTTATCAGCATCTTCGGCGCGGCAATTTTTTATTGTACGGTGGGTGCCGTTCCCGGATGGTTTGTCACAGAGAGTGAAAGTTTTTTAGGCTGTGTACTTGTTTCTGTGCTTGCGTTTATTTTGCTTTTGTGGTGTACGAAACTCTTAATCAAAGATATATTTCAAAATACAGAAACGCAAAAAACAGATGTATGGCGCCTCTTGGCACCTTATATGGTTGCAATCGGTGTGTTTCTGCTTTTATTTTTGGTGAATATCTTTAAGGATTGGCTTCCGTTACCTGAAATGCTGTATTATATTATAGATGAAGGATTTCTGAAATTCGGACTTGCCTTTTTACTACCTGTTTCCTATTCTGTGATTGTATTGAGCAGTATATTTGACTTATCCTATCTTGTGTTTTATTCTGCGGCAATCCTGTATTCGATTTTGCATATGCTTGCGATTACAGTATTGTTTATTCAGCAGATTAAAAAGAACGCAGAAGCAACCCCGCGTGAATAAAAATGCAAAAAAGCCTGCCATACGGCAGGCTTTCTCTTTGGAAAATACAGGTGAATTAGATAACACGCACACGAACGGTTTCATCCAACGCTTCGATTGCGGCGATTGCGTCAGCGGAAACATCGGTGTCGGTGTCAAGCATTGTGTAGGCATATTCACCGCGGGATTTGTTGACCATGTTGTCAATGTTGATGTTTTCGCTTGCTACGGTCGAAGTAATCTTGCTAATTACATTCGGCACATTCTTGTGAATGATGGTAATTCTTGCGCGTCCGCTTCTCGGCACGGAAACGGCAGGCATATTTACGGAATGGGTGATGTTGCCGTTTTCGAGATAATCGCGGATTTCCTCAACGGCCATTACCGCGCAGTTGTCCTCGGATTCGGGTGTAGATGCGCCGAGGTGGGGGAGCACCAATACGCCGGGCGCGCCGAGCAGTTCATCGTTGCCGAAGTCGGTGGCATATGCCGCGACTTTACCGTCATTGATTGCCGCCAAAATGTCAGCTGTGTTCACCAAATCGCCGCGCGCAAAGTTGAGGATACGCACATTGTTTTTCATTGCGGCGATGGTTTTTGCACAAACCAATTCTTTGGTGTCGGGCGTCAGCGGAACATGCAGAGTGATATAGTCGCTGTTTGCATAAATTTCATCGAGCGAAGCCGCGTGATGTACCCCGCGTGAAAGCGACCAAGCCGCGTCTACGGACAAGAACGGGTCATAGCCGTATACTTCCATACCGAGCGCGAGCGCCGCGTTTGCAACCAATACGCCGATAGCGCCCAAGCCGACAACACCGAGGGTTTTGCCTTTAATTTCGGGGCCTGCAAAAGCGGATTTGCCTTTTTCAACCATCTTCGGTACTTCTGCACCGTTGCCTTTTAAGGTTTTTGCCCAATCAATCGCGGCGGGAATTTTACGCGATGACAAAAGCATCGCACAAAGTACCAACTCTTTTACGGCGTTTGCATTTGCACCGGGGGTGTTGAATACAACAATGCCCTGTTCGCTGCATTTGTCAATCGGAATGTTGTTGACACCTGCGCCCGCTCTGGCGATAGCCAAAGTACTTTTCGCCATTTCCATATCGTGCATGGAAGCCGAACGTACCAAAATTGCGTCGGGATTGGCTTCTTCGCCCGAATGTGTGTAAGTTTCGGGGAAGTTCTTTAAACCGGTTTCGGAAATTTTATTGAGTGTTAAAATCTTATACATTGCTAAAATACCTTTCCTTAGGAATTGGCTTTTTCAAATGCAGCCATAAAGTCAACAAGCTTTTGTACGCCTTCGTACGGCATTGCGTTGTAAATGGACGCGCGCATACCGCCGACGGTGCGGTGACCCTTCAGGTTGATAAGCCCTGCCGCTTCTGCCTCTTTCACGAATTTGGCATTGAGTTCGTCGCTGTCGGTGACAAAGGGCACATTCATCAGCGAACGGTCCTCAGGCACAACCGTGCCGCGGAACATTTTGCTGTTGTCCAAGAAATCATACAGCAATTTGGCTTTTTTCACATTGCGTTCTTTCATCGCTGTGAGGCCGCCGTTTTCTTTCAGCCACTCCAACACCAATTTGCAGATGTAAATGGTATAGCAGGGGGGCGTGTTGTAAAGCGAATTGTTATCCGCATGGATTTGATAGTTGAGCATGGTCGGCGTGATGTCACGCGCTTTACCGAGTAAATCCTCACGAATAATGCAGATGGTAAGACCCGCGGGCGCAACATTTTTCTGCGCGCCGCCGTAGACCATGCCGAATTTGGAAACATCTAACGGTTCCGAAAGGAAGCAGGAAGAAATATCCGCAATCAGCGGCACATCACCGGTGTCGGGCAATTCATGATAAACCGTACCGTAAATGGTATTGTTCATGCAAATATAGAAATAGTCTGCATCGGGTGTAAAATCGGCTTTGTTGAGTTTCGGGATATAAGAGAAAGTCTTATCCGCGGAAGATGCAACTGCCTTGACTTCGCCGTATTTCTGTGCTTCGGCAAAAGCTTTTTTCGCCCATTGACCGGTAATGACATAATCGGCTTTGCCGCTGCCGTTCAAGAAATTCAAAGGAATTGCCGCAAACTGTGTAGATGCACCGCCCTGCAAAAACAGCACCTTGTAATTGTCAGGAATGTTCATCAGTTCTCGCAAAAGGCTTTCGGCACCTTTGATGATGGAATCATAGATTTTTGAGCGATGGCTCATTTCCATCACGGACTGCCCACTGCCCTCATAATCGAGCATCTCAGCAGCCGCCTTTTTCAGGACTTCCTCCGGCAGCATCGAAGGACCTGCCGAAAAATTGTAGACTCTGGACATTATAAATACCTCCAAATATGGTTTTTTACGCGTTGGATTGCATTATAGCAAAGGGCAACCGGAAAAGTCAATGAATTGACAACAATTTAACAATCTTTTTTTGAAATTTTTTTATATTCTTTAAAAATTGTAAATATTTTTAACAAACTCACCAAAGAATTTGCCGAAAAACCGAAAATCTTTTCACTTATACCAGTTGCAGAACACATAAAAATAATATATAATTGAAACTCAAATATTTTGTCTTATTCTTTTTGGAGTTGATACATAATGAATCCCTTGGTGAAGGATGATTTTATTCTACCGACCGTCGCTCTGCGCGGTTTGGTTGTTTTTCCCGAGATGACCTTGCATTTTGACATCGGCAGAAAGAAATCCATTTCCGCCGTAAAAAATGCAATGCTCAATAAGCAGGACATTTTTTTAATTACACAGATAGATATGTCGGAAGAGGTCGGTGGCAGACGGTCGCTGTTTGATATGGGTGTTGTCTGTGAAATCAAGCAGTTGGTGCGCTTGCCTTCGGGCGAGTATTACCGCGTTGTCGTGGAGGGCAAGTACCGTGCGCAACTTTTGGAGTTGGTAGAGGAAAAGCCGCATTTGGTTTCTTCGGTGCGTGCGCTCGCAACGAAAGAAAGCCGTACAGCCTCCATTACCGAGGCAGACGCGATGATGCGCTACGCGAAATCCCTGTTTGAAACCTATGCGTCTATTCAGCAAAAAATCGCACCTGACATTATTTTGGGGGTGCAGTCCATTCATTCCGCCGGAAAGCTTGCGGATTACATCGCGGGCAATCTTCCGTTGGAGTATACTTCCAAACAGTTTGTGCTCGAAGAACTCGGTGCCATGAAACGCCTCGAAAAACTGTGCGTGGTATTGGCGCGCGAGATTGAATTGCTTGATGCCATGGAAACCATTGAGGACCGTGTGCAGGCGCAGATGGACGACAATCAGCGCGAATACTATTTGCGCGAGCAGTTAAAAGCCATTGCGGAAGAACTCGGTGAAGGAGAATCGGCACTCTCTGAGGCGGAAAAGTACCGCGAACGCATTTTGGCGTTGCATTTGGAAAAAGAAAGCGAAGAAAAACTTTTGCAGGAATGTGACCGTATGGCGCGTATGCAGCCCACAAGCCCCGAAAGTGCGGTTTCGCGTTCCTATTTGGATGCGGTTTTGGCGTTGCCGTGGAATCAATATTCCAAAGAGAATTTAAACCTTGAAAATGCGCGCAAAATATTGGATAAAGACCACTATGGTTTGGACGAAGTGAAAGAACGTATTTTAGAACTTTTGGCGGTGCGCAAGCTCTCGCCCGATGTGAAAGGGCAGATTATTTGTCTTGCAGGCCCGCCCGGCGTTGGGAAAACCTCGATTGCCAAATCGCTTGCGAAAGCCATGAATCGCGCCTATACCCGTGTCTCCTTGGGCGGCGTGCACGATGAAGCGGAAATTCGTGGGCACAGAAAAACCTATATCGGTTCTATGCCCGGCAGTATTATTACGGCGATTACGCGTGCAGGCTCAATGAATCCGTTGATATTGCTGGATGAAATTGATAAACTTGCAAGTGACTATAAGGGCGACCCCTCGTCAGCACTTTTAGAAGCCTTAGACCCCGAACAAAATAATACCTTCCGTGACCATTATATTGAAATTCCGTTCGATTTGAGCAAGGTTTTGTTTGTAACCACCGCAAATGATGTTTCCTCGATTCCTGCGCCGCTGTTAGACCGTATGGAGGTTATCGAGTTATACAGCTATACGGCGGAGGAAAAATTCCAAATTGCTAAAAAGCATTTGGTCAAAAAACAGCTTGCGGAAAACGGCTTGAAACCGTCACAGTTGCGTATTACCGATGACGCGTTGCGTTTGCTCATTGACGGTTACACGCGCGAGGCAGGTGTTCGCAAACTCGAGCGTGTGATTGCGAAAGTGATGCGTAAGCAGGCGGTAAAAATCGCCGACGGCTATGACAAAAAAATTTCTGTCCGTGCCGCAGATTTGGAAGAACTGCTCGGTGTACGCAAATATAAGCCCACCGCGCATGGTGATGACGCGCAAGTCGGGGTTGTCAACGGACTTGCATGGACTTCTGTCGGCGGCGAGTTGCTGACGGTGGAAGCGGCTGTTATGGACGGAACCGGCAAGCTCGAACTGACAGGCTCGTTGGGTGATGTGATGAAAGAATCCGCAAAAGCCGCGTGCAGTTTTATCCGTGCCAATGCAAAAACGCTCGGCATAGACGGGCAGTTTTATAAAGAAAAAGATGTGCACATTCATTTTCCGGAGGGTGCCGTACCGAAAGACGGCCCTTCTGCGGGCGTGACTGTTACCACAGCACTTGTGTCTGCACTTGCAAATCGCCCTGTTCGCAATGATGTTGCCATGACGGGTGAAGTGACACTTACGGGAAAGGTTTTACCCATCGGCGGCTTGCGTGAAAAATCCATGGCGGCATATAAATCAGGGATTACCACAGTGTTTATTCCGGAAGAAAATGTGCCCGATTTACAAAAAATTGACAAAACGGTGTCGGAGAAAGTCAGATTTATGCCCGTAAAAACTGTCTCGGAGATTTTGGACGCTGTTTTGTTGCCGAACCGAACGGTTTTTGAAGAGGTTCAAGCGCCGAAGCAAGATGTACTGCCCGTGAAAAAACCAACTGCCATTCGGGAATCGGAAATGTGCTAAGAAGGAGTCAGTATGAATTTACAAGATGCGGCATTTGAAGCCGCCTACGGTACATTTGCGCAGCTGCCGACTTCGGATTTGCCGGAAATCGCGTTTTCCGGGCGTTCCAATGTCGGAAAATCCTCATTGCTGAACCGTTTATTTAACCGAAAATCGTTGGCGCGCGTCAGTTCCGTACCCGGTAAGACCGTCACCATCAATTTTTACAGTGTCGGCGATGTGCGATTTGTGGATTTGCCGGGATACGGGTACGCAAAAGTACCGAAGGCCGAAAAAATGCGCTGGGCGGAAATGATGGAAGGGTATTTTAACTCCGAGCGTAATATTCGGTTGGTGGTACAGCTTGTGGATATGCGCCACCCACCGACCAAAGACGATTTGCAAATGTTATCCTTTTTGCGTGAGAACAAAATTCCGTTTGTAGTCGCACTGACAAAAAGCGATAAACTGAATAAAACGGAATATGCCCAACGGTTGAAGTCCGTGCAAACGGAGCTTGATTTTGTGCAGTCGGAATACGTAATTCCGTTTTCTGCGGTATCCGGCGAGGGGCGCGAAACACTTTTGGATGTGATTCGTTCCTTTCTGCCGACATAATGAAAATGTATGTAAAAATCCCAAAGGATGTGTATTGATTTTATGACAAAAACCCCCTTTACCACGAAAGAGAAGTTAGAAGAAATTGCGTCGGTTTACCCGACACCGTTTCATATATACGATGAAGCGGGTATTCGCAAAAACGCCGAAGCGTTAAAGCAAGCGTTTGCTTGGAACAAAGGCTTTAAAGAGTATTTCGCCGTGAAAGCGACGCCGAATCCGTTTTTGATTTCCATTCTGCGTGAATACGGTTGCGGTTGTGACTGCTCCTCGAAAACCGAATTGATGCTGTCCAAAGCCATCGGCGCTACGGGCGATGATGTGATGTTTTCCTCCAATGACACGCCCGCTGAGGAATTTAAGTTTGCAGACGATATGGACGCAATTATCAATTTGGACGATATTACCCATATCGAAGTTTTGGAAAAAACCTTGGGAAAACTGCCGAAAAAGCTCTCCTGTCGTTACAATCCCGGCGGGGTTTTCAAAATTTCCAACAGCATTATGGACAATCCCGGGGACGCAAAATACGGCATGACCACCGAGCAGTTGTTTGAAGCGTTCCGCATTTTGAAATCAAAAGGCGTCGAGGAATTCGGGATTCACGCTTTCCTTGCCAGCAACACGGTGACCAATGAATATTATCCGACGCTTGCAAAAGTATTGTTTGAAGTCGCCGTCAAATTGCAACAGGAAACCGGCGCGAATATCAAATTTATTAACCTTTCCGGCGGCATCGGCATTCCGTACCGTCCCGACCAAACGCCGAATGATATTTTGGCAATCGGCGAGGGCGTTCACCGTGTATTTGATGAGGTGCTTGTGCCCGTAGGGATGGGGGACATTGCAATCTATACGGAACTCGGCAGATTTATGATGGGTCCTTACGGCGCATTGGTCACGCGTGCTATCAACCAAAAACATACGCACAAAGAATATATCGGAGTAGATGCCTGTGCCGTGAATTTGATGCGTCCGGCTATGTACGGCGCATACCACCATATTACCGTGATGGGCAAAGAAAATGCCGATTGCGACCATATGTATGATGTGACGGGCTCTCTTTGCGAAAACAACGATAAATTTGCGATTGACCGTATGTTGCCGCAAATCGAATTGGGCGATTTATTGTATATTCACGATACAGGTGCGCACGGCTTTGCCATGGGGTATAATTATAATGGGAAACTGAAATCCGCGGAAATTTTACTCCATACCGACGGTAGCTTTGAACTGATTCGCCGTGCAGAAACGCCTGCGGATTATTTCCGTACATTCGATTGCTTCGATTTTTACAACAAAGTTTTAGAGAACTAATCTGAGGGTGCAGTTATGGCGTTTACCCATTTACATTTGCATACCGAGTACAGCCTCCTCGACGGCGCTTGCCGCCTCGGGGAGCTTTGTGCTGTTGCAAAGGATTTGGGGCAAACGGCACTTGCCATTACCGACCACGGCAATATGTTCGGTGCGGTGGATTTTTATAAAGCCGCCAAAGCAAACGGAATAAAACCGATTATCGGCTGTGAGGTTTATGTTGCCGAGCGCAATTTGACCGATAAAGTCCATGGGCTGGACAGTCAGCGTTACCATTTGGTCTTGCTTTGTAAGAACGAAACAGGCTACAAAAACTTAATTCAAATGGTGTCAAAGTCCTGGGTGGATGGCTTCTATGTGCGCCCACGCGTGGATAAAGCACTTTTAGAAGAATATCACGAGGGCTTGATTGCGCTTTCTGCTTGCCTTGCGGGCGAAATCCCGCGAAAGTTATCGGTAAAAGATTTTGAGGGCGCAAAAGAAACGGCGCTTTGGTACAACCGCGTTTTCGGGCAGGGGAATTATTATTTGGAATTGCAGGACCATGGATTGCAAGAGCAAAAGGAAATTCTGCCCGATTTGCTCCGCCTCTCCCGTGAAACGGGGATACCGCTTGTTGCAACGAATGATGTGCACTATATTAAAAAAGAGGATGCCAAAGTCCAAAAAGTCTTGATTTGTATTCAAACCAACCATACGATTGATGAAGATACAGGGTTAGAATTCGGTACGGATGAATTTTATTTAAAATCCGAAGCCGAAATGCGCGAAACCTTTTCATATGTGCCTGAGGCGATTGAGAATACCGCGAAAATTGCCGATATGTGCAATGTGGAATTTGAATTCGGCAAAACAAAACTGCCCCATTTTGATGTTCCGGGGAATCAAGACCATTTTACCTATTTCCGTGAGAAATGCTACGCAGGGCTTTATAAAAATTACGGCGAAAATGTACCGCAATCGCATATTGACCGTTTAGAGTATGAATTATCCGTCATTCGGCAAATGGGCTATGTGGATTACTTCCTGATTGTCGCTGATTTTATTGCGTACGCGAAATCCAAAGATATTCCCGTCGGCCCGGGCAGAGGTTCGGGCGCGGGGAGCATTGCCGCATACTGTATGGGCATTACGGGTATTGACCCGATGCGGTACAACCTGATTTTTGAACGCTTTTTAAATCCGGAGCGCGTCAGTATGCCGGATATTGATGTGGACTTTTGCTATGAACGCCGTGAAGAAGTGATTGATTATGTCATTCAAAAATACGGCAAAGACCATGTGGCGCAGATTGTCACTTTCGGTACGATGGCGGCGCGCGGTGCTGTGCGTGATGTCGGCAGAGTATTGGGCTTACCGTATAATACGGTGGATTCCGTTTCTAAACAAATTCCGCGTGAGCTCGGCATTACCATTGAATCTGCATTAAAAAAGAATGCGGAATTGAAAAAACTCTA
>JBJEPU010000096.1:0-2205 GCA_051881395.1 Candidatus Fimenecus sp. | reverse complement strand
ATTATTGCCGCAACCCGGGAAGTTTTATATGTTGCCATAGATTATCACCTCTCTCTTAAATCATAACATAATCCAAAAGTCCGGTGTTATAGTGGAGGGTTTGTAATATCACAGAAAGACAGCGGAAATTAGAAAAAACAGAAGAGAGAAAAAGTTGTAGGGGCGGGTGATTCCCCTGACAGGGGAAATGTCTGCGAAGCAGACAAAAGGGTGCCCGTTTTCGGAGAAAATCCACGCCCGGTCACGGATTTTGATGTGATTTCGCGGAACACCCAACAGCGCACAAGGTGCCTTTTGTCAACGCCGCAATACGATTTTTCACCCGAAACACAAACAGCCTTAGGCGGAACAAACTCCGTCTAAGGCTGTTCTTGCATTTGCGGTTAAAAGGTAATCGCTCCGAACCGTGCTTGGGCGACGCGCGCCAAATCGGCGGGTGCAAGCTCCGTTTGCAATCCGATTTTGCCGCCGCTGACTACCATTTTTTCAAGTGATTCGGCGCTTTGGTCGATGACGGTTGTATATTGCTTTTTCATCCCGACGGGACTGCACCCGCCGCGAATATACCCTGTCACCGCAAGCAAATCCTTGACATGGAGCATTTCCACGCTCTTTTCGCCGACGGCCGCCGCCGCGGCTTTTAAGTTGAGCTCGGCGGCAACGGGAATGACGAATACAAAGTAATTTTTGCTTTTGCCCTGTGTGACAAGCGTTTTGTATACATATTTCGGGTCGATGCCGACCTTTGCGGCAACGCTTATCCCATCGATTTCGCCGCCCGCGTCATAGGTGTGCATTTGATAGGGGATGCCCGTTTTTTCCAATATGCGCATTGCATTGGTTTTCGGTATGCTTTTTGCCATGGTATCACTCGGTTTCGGAAGATGTTTTCTTTGTCTTTTTTCTGTGGGGAAAGCGCCCGCTGTATCCAACAGCACCAAGCGCACAAAAATAGGGGAGATACAGGAACAAATACCGTGCGCGCGCTTCAAACAGCATTAAAAACAGCAAAAGCCCAAGCAGGGTGAGCTGTAAAAAGAAACGCAAAGCCCTTTGCCGGTCGGTCAAATCTCGCTTGCGCCGCAGGCAGGCGAGCACCACGCCGCAAAGCACAAACAGCCAAACGCCCTGCATACAGTTTGCCGCATATTGCGTATAAAAATCGGTTTCCGTATACAAATAGTTTTGCAAAACGCCGCGCAGACCGCTTTCGGCTTTTTCATTATCGTTGTGAAATTCGCCCTCACCGCCGTAATAAAAGGTACCGTCGGTGGAAACCCAAACCGCTTTATTGAAGCAATGCTCCAAAAAGCCTACCGCGCCGAAATCTTGTAAACGGTTGCGAATGACTCGCTTGTGCATGGCGGTCTTTTCCGCCTTGCCGGCAATCGAAGCGGTCAATTGCACATCGGAGCGGAAATATCCGTAATAAGCGCCTTCGCGTTCATTGAGGCCCATCATCAAAAAATGGGAGAGAGGAAATTCCTTTTGATAGCGTTCTTCTTTG
Source organism: Candidatus Fimenecus sp. (assembly GCA_051881395.1). Lineage (GTDB taxonomy): Bacteria > Bacillota > Clostridia > Oscillospirales > Acutalibacteraceae > Fimenecus. The sequence continues at coordinate 698 of JBJEPU010000096.1, read as the reverse complement.
GTCGGAACATGTCCGAAAATGATGGGATTTGCCGTTTCTTTGGCAACCACGGCAGTTAAAACACCGCCGAAGAACAGAACCGCACACAATGCGGCGGAAAGGACTTGTGCCTTCGTCGGCCGTTTCAAATACAACAGCAGGAAAATTGCCGCCGCAATCCCTGCAATCATCACGGTGGGCTTAATGCAGTAGCCAAAGTACAGGACAAAGCCAGCAAGCGCCGCGTATTTGCCTTTTGCGCGCCGCGTATCGCTATACAGAAATTGTGTGCCCAAATAGACAAATCCCGCGGTAAACGGCATGGCGTAGGTGTCCGAATAGGGGGTGGATACCGTCGGGTGCAACGCATACAGCAAAACGGACAGCCAAAGCGTCAGGTAAAATGCGCGCAAGCCGAATACCTTTTTGACCGTCAGGCAGATAAGCAGTACGGCAAGGTCTGTGGCGAGCGCACTCAAAAGAATGGCGGCAAGCCAAACATCCATACCGAGTTTGTTGGTGAATTGGAACAACAGCTTTAAGCAAGCGGTCATAACGGTGTTGTTGGGGTAACGGATAAAGTAGGTGTCAAACAGGCTCTCTCCGGACGCCATTTCAATCATTTCCGTGACATCCCAGCCAAGCGGCGCATACGCGACTGCAAGAAATGCTGCCTGCACGGCGAATAACAGCAATATACTGCCAAGTAAAACTTTGTC
>JBJEPU010000095.1:0-2209 GCA_051881395.1 Candidatus Fimenecus sp. | reverse complement strand
CCGCATAAATATAGGTTTTTCGACCTTTACTTGTCGAGAGGCTTCATTGTGGGGAAGAACAAAACATCGCGGATGGCGGGAGAGTCGGTCAAGAGCATCACCATACGGTCAATACCGAAGCCGATACCGCCTGTGGGGGGCATACCGAGTTCCAACGCATAGAGGAAGTCCTCATCGGTGGTGTTTGCTTCCTCGTCACCCTGCGCAAGTAATGCCTCCTGTGCCTTGAAGCGTTCACGCTGGTCGATGGGGTCGTTGAGCTCCGAATAAGCGTTCGCCATTTCCCAACCGTTCATAAAGAACTCGAAACGCTCGACATAGTCGGGATTTTCGGGTTTCTTTTTGGTTAAGGGAGAAATCTCAATCGGGTGATCCATCACAAATGTGGGCTGTACCAAATGCTCTTCAACGAATTCTTCAAAGAACAAATTGAGAATATCGCCCTTTTGGTGGCGCTCCTCATACTCGATATGATGCTCTTTGGCGACGGCACGCGCTTCTTCCAATGTATGAATTTCATTGAAATCCACACCCGCATACTTTTTCACCGCGTCAAGCATTGTAATTCTTTCAAAGGGCTTTCCCAAATCCATCAGGATGCCGTTATAGGTGATTTTTGTTGTACCCAAAACCTCTTGGGCTACATAGCGGTAAAGGTTTTCGGTCAAATCCATCATACCGTGATAATCGGTATATGCCTGATACAGTTCCATCAGCGTAAACTCGGGGTTGTGGCGCGTATCAAGCCCTTCGTTGCGAAACACTCTGCCGATTTCGTAGACGCGCTCCATACCGCCGACAATCAAGCGTTTGAGATACAGTTCCAACGAAATACGCAATTTGATATCCAAATCGAGCGCGTTGAAATGGGTTTCAAACGGTCTTGCCGACGCGCCGCCTGCATTGGAAACGAGCATCGGGGTTTCAACCTCCATAAAGCCTTGCCCGTCCAAATATTTGCGAATGGCGCTGATGATTTTAGAACGCTTAATGAAGGTATCTTTGACCTCTTGATTCATAATCAAATCCACATAGCGCTGACGGTAACGCATATCGGTATTGGTAATGCCGTGGAATTTTTCGGGCAACACCTGCAAGCTCTTGGACAGCAAGGTGATTTCCGAAGCGTGAATGGAAATTTCACCCGTTTTGGTCTGGAAAACCTCGCCCTCAATACCGATAATATCGCCGATGTCAAACTTTTTGAACGCTTTGTACGGCTCTTCGCCGATACTGTCGCGCGCAACATAGGACTGAATATTCCCCTGCAAATCCTGAATATTGCAGAAAGACGCTTTGCCCATCACGCGCTTGGACATCATACGCCCTGCCACACGGACGGTTTTGCCCGCCAAGGCGTCAAAATTTTCTTTGACCTCGGCGCTGTGGTGGGTGACATCATATTTCGTTAAAACAAACGGGTCTGTGCCCGCTTCCTGCATTGCCTGCAATTTTTCCAAACGAATGCGGTGCTGTTCGCTTAAATCCTGCTGCGGAGCATTGTTCTGCATCGTATCCTGTGCCATAAATTCACATCCTGTATCGAAAGAATACGGGCGGGAAAACCCGCCCGACGGTTTGATAGATTTTATTTGTCGATAGAGACAATTTTAAAATTCAAAGTGCCGATAGGCGCTTCTACAACCACTTTATCGCCAACCTTATGCCCAAGGAGCGCTTTGCCCACGGGGGATTCATCGGAGATTTTGCCCTCGTCGGGATTTGCCTGTGCAAAGCCGACGATTTTATAGGAAAATTTCTGTTTTTTGCTGTTGGTGATGGTCACTTTGGAACCGATATGCACAACCTCCGTGCCGAGGGTATCCTCGTCAAACACTTTGGCGTTTTTAATCATATTTTCGATTTCGTTGATGCGCGCTTCGAGTTTCGCCTGGTCGCTCATCGCCTCGTCGTATTCGGCATTTTCGGAAAGGTCGCCGAAGCTTCTGGCAACCTTAATTTTTTCAGCCGCTTCTTTTCTGCCGACGGTTTTTAAGGTTTCCAACTCCTGTTCAAGCTCTTTTAAGCCCTCGGCGGTCAACAAGGTTTCCTGTAACATTTCTGTATGTGCTCCTTTCGGTTTTTACATTTACACGAATAAATATTATAAAAGAAATGTGGCATTCTGTCAATACATTCCTGCGGTTTTTGTTGTGTAGGTTTACAATAGATGTGTTACAAAAATAAAAAAAGAAGTGACGAATAGCGA
>JBJEPU010000094.1:0-11988 GCA_051881395.1 Candidatus Fimenecus sp. | reverse complement strand
CAACACAAAAAATCCAACTATGATAACAAACACAAAAACACCCTACCGCGAAACGGCAGGGTGTTTGCATTGTCAAAGACAAACTTATTTGAGTTCGACTTTTGCGCCGACTTCTTCGAGCTTTGCTTTTGCAGCTTCTGCTTCTTCTTTCGGCATAGCTTCTTTAAGGGTTTTGGGAGCGCCGTCAACGAGAGCCTTTGCTTCGCCGAGGCCAAGACCGGTGATTTCACGGACAGCCTTGATAACCTTAATTTTTTCTGCACCGACTTCTGCAAGAACAACGTCAAATTCGGTCTTTTCTTCGGCTGCTGCTGCGCCGCCTTCTGCGGGAGCTGCAACTGCGACTGCCGCTGCTGCGGAGACGCCGAATTCTTCTTCTACTGCGTGCACGAGCTCGGAAAGCTCAAGAACGGACATTGCTTTGATTTCTTCAAGCAATGCGGTAACTTTTTCAGATGCCATTGTATTTTCCTCCAATATTTTGATAGTTTTTAAAAATTATTCAGCAGGGGTTTCCTCTGCTGCGGGTGCTTCGGCTGCGGGAGCCTCTGCGGGTGCCTCTTCGGCAGGTGCTGCTTCTTCGGCAGCAGCGGGAACTTCCTCCCCGCTCTTGTCAACAACAGCCTGAATTGCGCGCGCAAAAGCGGCAATCGGCGCGTTGAATGCGCTGAGTACGGTAGCAAGCAAGACTTCACGCGACGGAAGTTTTGCAAGGCTTTGGAGCTTGTCAAGGCCGATAACCTCGTTATCAAGGAAACCGCCTTTCAGATTGAAGCTGTCATTGCTGTCGGCATATTTGCCGAGAATTCTCGCAGCGGCAACATAATCGTCTGCGCTGGTTGCAACGGCAGTGGTGCCTTCCAAAACGCTGTCAAGCGCTGCAAGGTCCGTCCCTTCAATCGCCAAATGAATGAGGGTGTTTTTCGTAACGGTGTACTGCACGCCGGCTTCACGAAGCTCTTTACGAAGCTTGGTGTCGTCTGCAACGGAGATACCCTTGTAATCCACGATAACACCTGCGCAGGCGGCGTCAAAGCGTGCTTTGAGGTCGGCAACCTGCTGTTTCTTCATTTCCAATACTTTCTCACTGGGCAAACGGATTCACCTCCTAAAAGAATTTTTTCGCTTGCTTTATGAGAACAAAATCGCCTTTCCCGACAAAGCGGAAAAGGCGTGTAAAATCAACATTTCACAACTTTTCCTCGGCAGGCGGACGAAATATCCTTACGCAAAACGCACCTGCTGTCTTCGGCAAGCGGATATTATATTAACATTTCAAAACGGAAATGTCAATACCGTTTTTTACTCAGCCGCAACAGGCGCTGCGCCGAGCTTGTTGGCGTTCACCTTCACGCCGGGGCCCATGGTGGTCGCAACCACGCAGGATTTGATGTACTGCCCTTTCATGGCGGCGGGTTTCGCCTTCACGATAGCGTCCATCAAGGTGTTGAAGTTTTCAGCCAGTTTTTCGGGGCCGAACGAAACCTTGCCGATGGGGCAGTGAATGATGTTGGTTTTGTCCAGTCTGTACTCAATCTTACCGGCTTTTGCTTCGGTAACGGCTTTCGCCACATCGGGGGTAACCGTACCGGCTTTCGGCGAGGGCATCAAGCCGCGCGGGCCGAGCACTTTACCGAGGCGGCCAACCAAGCCCATCATGTTGGGCGCGGCAATGCAGACGTCAAAGTCCATCATACCGCCCTGCACCTGTGCAACCAGGTCTTCCGCACCGACGATTTCTGCACCGGCTGCTGCCGCTGCGTCCGCGTCCGCACCCTTTGCGAATACGGCAACGCGCACTTTTTTACCTGTGCCGTTCGGGAGCACAACCGCGCCGCGGACCTGTTGGTCGGCATGGCGGGAGTCAACGCCCAAGCGGACATGGATTTCAACGGTTTCGTCAAACTTCGCCGTTGCTGTTTTTACTGTCAGGGCAAGCGCTTCGTCGGTATCATACAGTTTGGTTCTGTCGACGAGTTTTGCGCTTTCCGCATATTTTTTACCGTGTTTCATACTACGAATTTCCTCCTATAAAGTGGTTAAATCGGATGTTTCCTCCCACAAAGGAGCATCAGTCTTCGACCGTAACGCCCATGGAACGCGCAGTTCCGGCGATCATGCTCATTGCGGATTCCACGCTCGAAGCGTTCAAATCGGGCATTTTTGTTTCCGCGATTTTGCGAATCTGCTCGCTCGTGATTTTTGCGACCTTTGTCTTGTTCGGAACACCCGAACCGCTCTCGATACCGCAAGCCTTTTTGATAAGCACAGCCGCGGGCGGAGTCTTCGTTACGAATGTGAAAGAACGGTCTGCATAAACCGTGATGACGACAGGGATAATCATACCCATATCGTTTTTGGTGCGTTCATTGAATTCCTTTGTGAACGCCATGATGTTAACGCCGTGCTGACCGAGTGCCGGACCAACAGGCGGTGCCGGTGTTGCTTTGCCGGCGGGGATTTGCAGCTTAATAAAGCCTACAACCTTTTGAGCCATTTGTTTGCACCTCCAAAATTCGTGGTAGTGGCGGAACAGTTGACTTCGACTGCCCCTCCCACGGCGCGTGTTGCCACACGCCATAAAAAGCGGATTTTCCGCTGATTACCAAAACTTATTCTTTGACCGTTTCCACCTGGTCAAGTTCCAAATCGACGGGCGTTTCTTTGCCGAACATCGAAATGATGACGCGGACGGAATTTTGGTCTGTGTCAATATCGTCCACCACGCCGATGACGCCTTCAAACGCGCCGTCGATGATGGTGACCATATCGCCTTTTTCGTAATTGACCTCAATCACGCGTTTTTCAACGCCCAATTTGAGGATTTCCTCGTCCGTCAAGGGAACGGGCTTGCTTTCGGGACCCACAAAGCCGGTTACACCGCGCGTATTGCGCACCACATACCAAGCGTCGTCCGTCATTTTGACCTCGTCCGTGTCCTCATTTTCAAAGACGGCGAACTTCACAAGCACATACCCGGGGAAAATTTTGCGTTCCACCTCTTTTTTGGTGCCGTCCTCGCGAATTTCGGTGACGGTTTCGGTGGGTACGCTGACTTCGAGGATTTGGTCATGCATTTTCCGGTTTTCCACAACGGTTTCGATATTTGTCGCAACCTTGTTTTCATATCCGGAATAGGTATGCACAACATACCATTTTGCATTTTCTGCCATAGAACGCCCTCCGTTACATACCGATCAGACCGGATATCATTCTGCCGGCTTCGGTAACAGCGGCTTCTGCATCGCTTTCGCTGCCGACCTTTTCGGCAAGATTGATAAGCGCCTTTACGCCTTCGGAAAGACCTGTGTCCACAAGCCAAAGGATAAGGGCCAAAATTGCAACGACCACCAAAACAACTGCGGTGCTTTTCAGCACGGTTTTTCTGTCCGGCCAAACAATCTTTTTGCACTCGCCCTTTTCATCTTTAAAGAATTTGGCGATTGCCTTGCCCATACGCACAAAAATGTTGGGCTTTTTATCCTTTGCATCTTTCGACGAAGCATTTTTCTTCGCCGCGGTATCTTTCTTTGCTTTTTCCGCCTTCGGGTTCGACTTTGAGGTTTCGGCAGCTTCTTTTTTGATTTCGTCAGCCATGAATACTCCTCCGTCTTATTTGGTTTCTCTGTGGAGCGTATGTTTCTTGCAGAATCTGCAATACTTGTTCATCTCCAACCGGTCAGGCGTGTTTTTCTTGTTTTTCTTCGTGTTGTAGTTGCGTTGCTTGCATTCCGTGCAAGCGAGTGTGATTTTGACTCTCATTTCGGCACCTCCGTTATTCGCGGTTCACACCGCTTTTCTTAGCCTACCTCAAAAAGCAGGGCACAAAAAAAGAACCCTCTTAGAGAGGTACAAGTACTATACCACAAGAAAGGGGGTTCGTCAAGCATTTTTTTGTATTTTTCTGTATTCCTATAAAAAGCGCATACGGCGGTGTTTATTTTATAATATGTTTTTATACCTATTAAATAGTATAAATTTTAATTTATTATATTTGTAGGGGGCGACGACCTCGACGACCCACGACAAATTGCGTTTGTTTTTGCGGTCTATCTCGGCCGCCCGTAATTTTTGATGCGATTCTGCCCCTCTGGCACGGCTACGCCGTGCCACCCCCCAACAAGTGGGGAGGTTTACGGAACGGTCAAGACCGTTCCCTACGCGTTGTCATTCTGAGCCGTCAGGCGAAGAATCTCATTTTCGATACACTTTTCTTTTGAGATCCTTCGCTTCGCTCAGGATGACAAACATAAATAAAAATTTACATATATTCTCCCGATTTTTGTTTTGCGGTTTCCGCCGGTTTTTATATTGACTTTGCCCGGATTGTATGTTAAAATTTATTAAATTTGTGCGTATGCGCCATCTTCAAAAAAAGGAGATTTGCCGAATGGAAATATCCGCTTCTCTCGCCAACCTTTTGGGGCTGGCACCCGACAATATGATATATGTTGTCATTATGTTCGTGCTTGGGCTGTTTTTCATTGTCAAGGGCGGAGATATTTTTGTGGACGCCGCCACATGGATTGCAGAGGCAACGGGCATTCCGAAGTTCATTATCGGCGCAACGGTCGTCAGCTTTGCGACCACACTCCCCGAATTGCTTGTTTCCGCCATTGCCGCCGCAAAGGGACAAAATGATATGGCGGTCGGCAACGCCGTCGGCTCGGTCACGGCGAATGTCGGCTTGATTATGAGTATTTCCGTTTTATGTATGCCCGCGCTTGTCAAGCGCAAGGAGGTTGCCTTTAAAGGCTCTTTGATGATTTTGGCGGTTGCGGCGCTGTTTGCATTCTCCTGCAATCTTGATTTGAATTTGTGGCAGAGCATCATTATGATTGCGATTTTTGCCGTATTTATGGCAGAAAATATCCTATCCGGCAAAAAATCCATGGGCATCACGGAGGAAGACCGCGGACCGAAAGCGACAGGCAAGGATATTTTCATCAATGTCACCAAATTCCTGCTCGGTGCGGCGGGCATTGTGGTCGGCGCGGATTTGCTGGTCGATGACGGCACGGTGATTGCCCAGCGCATGGGTGTTTCCGAAGCGATTATCGGCGTGACGATTATCGCCGTCGGGACTTCGCTCCCCGAATTGGTCACCACCATCACCGCGATTGCAAAGAAGCAGTCGGATTTGTCCATCGGCAACATTATCGGTGCAAACATCATCGACTTGACCATGATTTTGCCGATATGCGCATTTTTGTCGGGCGGGACGCTCCCCGTCGGGAAACAGTCGGCGTTCCTCGATATGCCGATTTGTTTGTTGGTCATTTGCATTGCGATTATTCCCACGCTGATTTTCAAAAAATTAAGCCGTTGGCAAGGCGCGCTGATGATTTGCATTTATATCGGCTATATCGCCGTTTTGGTTACAAATTCCTCTTTTGGATATTTACCTTTTTAGACTGTTTAAAGCGACGGTTTTTACCGTCGCTTTTCTTTTAAATTCGGCAATTATTTTCAGGGGATTTCAGTTGAAATCCACAGTGTAATATGATAAAATTTATTGATAATATTCAGGGTTACGAAAGGCACGGTGTAAAAATTTGAAAGCGTATTTGATGTTGGAGGACGGTTCCGTCTACGCGGGGACCGCGCACGGAGATTTTAAAGAAACCGCCTGCGAGATTGTGTTTAACACCTCCATGACGGGCTATGTGGAAATTTTAACCGACCCGTCCTATGCCGGGCAGGGTGTGGTAATGACCTACCCGATGATTGGAAACTACGGGGTTTGCCGTGCGGATTTTGAAAGTGAAAAATTACAGCCGAGCGCGTTTATCGTGCACGAGTTGTGCGACACGCCCTCGAACTTCCGCTGTGACGGCACAATCGACGACCTTTTGCGCGAATACCATATCCCCTGCCTTTCGGGGATTGACACGCGCGCGGTGGTCAAAAAGTTACGCGAAAGCGGCACCATGCGCGGCGTGCTGACGGCGGATATTTCCGACAAAGAACGGGTCATGTCCGTACTGAAAGCCTTCCAGCAGGACAAGCTTGTGGAAAGCGTCACCCTGCGTGAAAAAACCGTCTTGGGCGAAAATAATACCGGTGCGAAAATCGCGCTGATGGATTTCGGCACGAAACGCAACATTGCCAACAGTCTTGTCAATCGCGGGTGCATTGTCACGCAGTACCCCGCGTGGACGACGGCAGAGGAAATCATCAAAGCCGCACCCGACGGCATTATGCTGTCGAACGGCCCGGGCGACCCAGCGGACTGCGTGGGCATCATCAAAGAAATCAAAAAGTTGTACGATTACGGCATTCCTACCTTCGCCATTTGCTTGGGGCATCAGTTGATGGCTTTGGCAAACGGCGGCGAAACCGAGCGTATGAAATACGGCCACCGCGGCGCAAACCATCCCGTGAAATTCCTGCATGAGGACAGAACTTACCTCTCCTCGCAAAATCACGGCTATATGGTCAACGGCAAGGGATTGCCGAGCAATGCCGAAATCAACTGCATCAATGTCAACGACAAAACCGTAGAGGGCATTGTGTATCACGGTAAGCCCGTGTTTACGGTGCAGTTCCACCCCGAGGCGAATTCCGGCCCGCGGGATACCTCGTTCTTATTCGACAAATTCATTAAAATGGCGGCGGAGGGCAGATACGATGATTGATAAGAGCATCCAAAAAGTTATGGTTATCGGCTCGGGTCCCATTATTATCGGGCAGGCGGCGGAATTTGACTATGCAGGCACGCAGGCTTGCCGTTCTTTAAAAGAAGAGGGCATCGAAGTGGTGCTGGTCAACTCCAACCCCGCCACGATTATGACCGACGGCGACATTGCCGACAAGGTCTATATTGAGCCCTTGACCATTCCGACCTTAACCAAAATCATTGAAAAAGAAAAACCCGACTCCATTTTGCCCACCCTCGGCGGGCAGACGGGGTTAAACCTCGCAATGGAGCTCGACGAGCTCGGCGTGTTAAAGGCAAACGGCGTGCGATTAATCGGCATTAACGCCTCCGCCATTAAAAAGGCGGAAGACCGACAGGAATTCAAGGACACAATGGAAAAAATCGGCGAGCCGTGCATTGAGTCACTCGTTGTACACGATGTCGAGTCCGCTGTGGATTTTTCCGCAAAAATCGGCTACCCCGTGATTGTGCGCCCCGCTTACACCTTGGGTGGTACGGGTGGCGGCATTGCCGACAACGAGCAGGAACTGCGCGAAATCTGCGCCAACGGCTTGCGCCTTTCGCGCGTGACCGAGGTGTTGATTGAAAAATGCATTGCCGGCTGGAAAGAAATCGAATACGAAGTGATGCGCGACTCCAAGGGCAACTGCATCACGGTCTGTAATATGGAAAACTTAGACCCTGTCGGCGTGCACACGGGCGACTCTATCGTCGTAGCACCCAGTCAAACGCTGATGGATAAGGAATATCAAATGCTGCGCTCGTCTGCGCTCAATATCATTACGGAATTGGGCATTGAGGGCGGTTGCAATGTGCAGTTCGCCCTGCACCCCGATTCGTTCCAATATGCAGTTATCGAGGTAAACCCCCGCGTGTCACGTTCGTCTGCGCTCGCGTCCAAAGCGACGGGTTATCCGATTGCCCGCGTCGCGGCGAAAATTGCGCTGGGCCTCGGTCTGGACGAAATCCCCAACGCCGTCACGGGCAAAACCTTTGCCTCGTTTGAGCCGGCACTCGACTATTGCGTGGTGAAATTCCCGAAATGGCCGTTTGACAAATTTGTCACCGCCAAACGCACCCTCGGCACACAAATGAAAGCCACGGGCGAAGTGATGGCGGTTGCACGCTCGTTTGAAGCGGCACTGCAAAAGGCAATGCATTCGCTCGAAGAAAACCGCAAAAGCCTGTTGTATGACGATTTGATTGCGAAATCCAATACAGAATTGGAATCCCTTTTACAAAATATTGATAACACGCGTATATATGTGGTTGCCGCGGCGATTTACAACGATATGCCGCTTGAAAAAATCCACGACATCACCAAGATTGACATTTGGTTTTTGCAGAAAATCAAAGTGATTGTCGATATGGAAAAACTGCTCGCGACAGGTTGCTGTGACCGCGACACGCTTTTAGAAGCGAAGCGTTTGGGCTTTACCGACGATGTGATTGCAAAAAATGTCGGCGTGACCGAAGCCTCGATTAAAAACTTACGCAAAATGTGGAAAATTCAACCAAGTTTTTCGGTGGTGGACACCTGCGCAGCGGAATTCGCGGCGCAAACGCCCTACTATTACTCGGATTACTGCATTGCAAACGAAGTGGACACGACCAAAACCAAAAAGAAAATTATGGTTTTGGGCTCAGGGCCTATCCGCATCGGGCAAGGCATTGAATTTGACTACTGCTCAGTGCACTCGGTTTGGGCGCTCAAAAAAGCAGGCTGTGAGGCGATTATCGTCAACAATAACCCCGAAACCGTTTCGACGGATTTCGATATTTCGGACAAGCTGTATTTCGAGCCGCTGACGCCCGAATATGTCACGAATATTGTGGAAATGGAAAACCCCGACGGTGCGATTGTGCAGTTCGGCGGGCAGACTGCCATTAAGCTTACAAAAACGCTCAACGATTTGGGCGTGACCATTCTCGGTACGGACGCCGACCATGTGGACGCGGCAGAGGACAGAGAACGCTTTGACGAAATTCTCGAATACTGCGACATCGCGCGTCCCAAAGGGCAGACGGTCTTTACGACAACCGAAGCGCTCGCCGCGGCGCACAGCCTCGGTTACCCCGTTTTGGTGCGCCCGAGTTATGTTTTGGGCGGGCAGGGTATGCAGATTGCCGCCAATGATGACGACATTACCGAATTTATGGACATCATCACCCGCACCATTCCGGACCTCTCCGAGCACCCCGTTTTGGTCGATAAATACTTAATGGGGCAAGAGGTCGAGGTGGACGCGATTTGCGACGGCAGGGATATTCTAATCCCCGGCATTATGGAGCATGTGGACCGCGCGGGCATTCACTCGGGCGACTCGATTTCGGTCTACCCCGCCGTAACGCTGTCGCAAAAGGTGCAAAAAACCATTGTGGATTACACCAAACGCTTGGCGTCGGCACTGCATGTTATCGGTATGATGAACATTCAGTTTATCGTGCTGCACGAAGAGGTTTACATTATCGAAGTAAACCCGCGTTCCTCGCGCACCGTGCCCTATATCAGCAAGGTGACGGGGATTCCCGCCATTTCGCTTGCCACGCGCGCCATGCTCGGTGAAAAAATCGCGGATATGGGATATGGCACGGGGCTTTACAAAAACAGCGGCTATTACGCCATTAAACTGCCGGTGTTCTCGTTCGAAAAGATTATCGGCGCAGACACTTCCTTGGGCCCCGAAATGAAATCCACGGGCGAAGTGCTCGGCATTTCACAGGACTACAACGAGGCGCTCTTAAAAGCGTTTGACGGCGGCGGCGTCTCTTTACCGAAGGACGGCAAAATCATTGTCACCGTGCGCGATAAGGACAAGGCGGAAATTTGCGAAATGCTCAAAGAATTTAAAGATTCCGACTTTAAATTCTACGCCACCCCCGGCACGCGCAAAGCCTTACAGGCGGCGGGTATCAACGCAAGACCCGTCAACAAGATTTCCGGCGAAAGCCCGAACATTCTCGATATGCTGAATGCAGGCGATGTGTCGCTGATTATCAACACCCCCACGCACGGCAGAATCCCCGACCGCGACGGGTTTAAGCTGCGCCGTATTGCCGTGGAAAGCGGCACGTCGTGCTTAACTTCGTTGGACGCGGCAAAGGCAATTATGCAAAGCACATTTATTGTGCCGAGTGACAAAATGTCGTTAACCGATATTGCCACCTTGCAGGTGAAAAAGTAAACGGATAAATCCGCATAAACAGAGCAACACCCCGCAGAATTCCTGCGGGGTGTTTTTTACGATTTTGTTAGTTAAAAATTATCTATTTATGATATTTCCCGCCATTGGCAATTTGAAATGCGCGGTACAGTTGTTCCAACAGCATCACCCGCGCCATTTGGTGCGGAAAGGTCATTGCAGACATGGAAAACCGAAAATCAGACTGTTTTTTGAGTTCGTCCGCCAGCCCGAACGAACTGCCGAGCACGAATACAAGATTACTGACGCCGTCTACGGCAAGGGTAGATATTTTTTGACTAAACTGTTCGCTGGTCATCTGTTTACCCTCAATGCACATCGAAAACACATAGGCATTTTGCGGGATTTTCGCAAGGATAAGTTTTGCCTCCGCCGCAAGAGCTCGGTCAATTTCGCTTTGTGACGGATTTTCGGGCAAGCGTTCGGGCGAAAGTTCTACAATTTGCAGTTTGCAAAACGCGCAAAGCCGCTTTTCATACTCGGCGGCAAACTCGCGCATATAGCGTTCTTTCAGCTTCCCGAGGGCAAACACCGTCACCGTAATCACAGCCGCACCGCCTTTTCATCCCAAACGGGCTTTGCCACGCGCAAATCGAAATCCGCGTCTTCCACCGCACCCGCGGCGGCAAGTTCCGACGCCGTCACGCGGTAGGCAAGTGCCGGCAGGTTGTTTTGCTCGCTCAAATGCCCCAAAAACAGGTGTTTTGTACCGTTTTTGACCAATTCGCACGCCGTCTCGGCGCAAACCTCGTTGCAAAGATGCCCCCGTTCGCCCAAAATCCGTTTTTTCAGCGGATAGGGGTACTGCGGGTTGTTTTCGAGCATGCGCACATCGTGGTTGGATTCGAGGAGCACCGTTTCACAGCCCGTAATTGCCGCAATCACCGTGTCGGTCATCACGCCGAGGTCGGTGGCGATGGCCACACGCTCGCCGCTTTCCGCCGCAATCACATAGCCGCAACTCTCGCGGGCATCGTGCGAAGTGCGAAAGGGCTTGATAAACAAAGAGCCGACCTCTGTTCCCTGCTCGCCGAGGGCGTAGGCGTCAAATTTTCCGCTGAGGATTTGCATTTCGTCGAGCGCTTCCAAGGTGCCGCCGCTGGCATACACCCGCGCACCGTATTTCGAGGCAAATACCCGCAAACCGCTGATATGGTCGCTGTGCTCGTGCGTGATAAATACCGCGCGAATGCTGTCGGGCGCAACGCCGATATTGTAAAGCGCCGCTTCGGTTTGGCGACAGCTTTTTCCCGCGTCAATCAAAATGCCGCCGTCGGGTGCGCCTATGTAAATGCAATTTCCTTTGCTGGAAGAAAACAAGGGGCAGAATGTAGTCATAAATTATCTATTCTCCGAAAATCAGTCAGGCAAAATGGAATTGGTGGTAATGTATTTCACGCCGCAGTCCATCATCGTTTTAAGCAGTTCGGCGCTGTCCACCGTCCAGCACGCCGCCGTCAGCCCCGCATCGTGTATTTTTTGAATCGCTTCGGGGCGCGGAGCGTTGTACTGCGCGCAAAACGCGATGCCCGCATTGCCGCAGGACTTCGCCTCTTGCAACCGTTTGTCGTTAATGTAGTTAATCAAATACCACATTTCGAGGTTTTTGTCTATCGCATACAGCGCACGAAGCACGGAAATGTGGAATGAAATGATAATACAACTTTCCAGAATTTCATTTTGCCGAAGCAGGTCATAGAGCGACTGCATTTTTTCGGTGCGCGTGTCTTTGACCTCAATCATCGGGCGGCAACCGTATGTTTTGCAAATGTCTATGTATTCCTGCAAGGTGCAGATGTGCGCGTCGGGGTATTTGTCTATGTTTGCACCGTTAATCATTTTCTTTTGGCGCATTTCTTCGTACGATTGCAGCTTACCTATCATCGGTTCGCCATCATCGGAATACTCCCGTACAAATTCTCGGTTTCCATAGGCATCATACAGCTCTTCCACCTTTTCCACGTCCGCACTGTCAGTGAGGTCGATAGAGGTTTGCGTCACCACCGTTTGTCCTCCGGTTTTTTCCATCAAAGCGTCAAACAGCTCATCCGATACGACTAGGACAGGCGCACCACGATTAACACTATTGCTCACAACCGCATCTTCACGCGCATCCTGAACATT
>JBJEPU010000093.1:0-11997 GCA_051881395.1 Candidatus Fimenecus sp. | reverse complement strand
AGAATGACAATGTGAGCGTAGGGGGCGTCGACTCGGCGCCCCGTTGTAGGGGCGGGTTATTCCCCTGACAGGGGAAATGTCCGCGAATGCGGACAAAAGGGTGCCCGTTTTCGGAGAAAATCCGTGCCCGCCCGTGGATTTTGATGTAATTTTGCGGAACGGTCAAGACCGTTCCCTACGCACGGAATGAAGATTTTAGGGTAGGGCGGGGGTGATTCCCCTGTTAGGGGAAATGTCTGCAAAGCAGACAAAAGGGTGCCTGAATTCGGAGAATTTGCCCCCGCCGTCAATTCACAGCGAACCCCGCGGCGGGGGGCGCGGGTGTCCGGTGGACACCTCTGCGAATGAAATGAGCAGAAGCGCTGCCTGAGCCGGCAGGCGAGTAATTCAAGCCCCCGCCCTACCAATAAACCAATTTGCATTGCGAAAAATTTACGGGGCGTCGAGAACGCCGACCCCTACGACAAACCCCAATTTGTCATCCTGAGCCGTCAGGCGAAGAATCTCGTTTCGCACATTTTATACCTTGTACTATTGGAGATTCTTCACTTCGTTCAGAATGACAAATAATGTGGAAAATTTTCCTCGATTTATAGACAAGTTTTGATTTTAAACAGCAAAGTTTTGAACATGGATTTTTCAGTCATATTTTAACTGTTAAAAACCGATTTTTTTAAACAAGTTTTCATAAATCAAAAAAGGGCGGTTATGCCTTTTGTGCAGCGCATTTTTACGGTTTTTAACATTTTGCGCCGCCCCTACTTCTACTACTATATATTATTTATTTTATTATATTTTTTTGAAAGGACTTTTTCGTATGAAACTGATTTGCGACACCCAAAAGCTCTCTGAAATTTGTTCAAATGTGCAAAGAGCGGTTTCTTCCAAATCTTCCATTCCCGCAATCGAAGGCATTTTGTTGCAGGCGGAGGAAAATACACTGACTTTAACCGGCTACGATTTGGAAGTCGGTATGATTACCTCGATGGAAGCGCGTGTCGAGGAGCGCGGCAGTATTATTTTAAATGCAAAAATTCTTTGCGATATTTTGCGTAGCCTCCCCTTTGAGACCGTGCGCATTGAAGCGGACGAAAGACTCACCTGCCGCATCAAAAGCGGGGACGCAGAATTTACGCTGATTGGCATTTCCGCCGCGGAATATCCGGAGTTGCCGAATGTGGAAAGCGGCTTTCCGATTGTTGTGGACAGCGATTTGTTAAAGGATATGATTCGCAAAACCATTTTTGCCACTGCCGAAAACGATGTGAAGGTTGTGCACACCGGCGTGCGCTTTGAAATCCGCGACCGCAAAATCCGTTTGGTTGCCGTGGACGGTTTCCGCCTTGCCATTCGCAACGAAGAAATTGATTATGACGGCGAAGAAAAAATCTTTGTCGCACCGAAAAAGACCTTAAATGAAGTTTTGAAACTGAACGCGGGAGAGGACGGCAAAATTTCTGTCAATGTCGGCAAACGCTTTATCGTGTTTGAAATCGGCAGTTATCGTATTGTTTCGCGCCTGTTGGAAGGAGAATTTCTCAATTATCAGGCGGCAATTTCGGGGAATATCAACGCAACCTTACGCGTCAATACCAGACAACTCATCAGAAGTATTGAGCGTACCTCGCTGATTATTACCGACCGCGCAAAAAGCCCGATTCGTTGCATTTTTGATGATAATGTCATTCGTATTTCGAGCACCACCGCGCTCGGTACGGCAAATGACCGCCTGCCGTGCGAAGGCTCGGGCGGCAAAATGGAAATCGGTTTTAATAATCGCTATCTTTTGGACGCCTTGCGCGTGTGCGACGCGGATGAGGTCAATGTAAAATTGAGCAGTCCGATTTTACCGATTCTCATTACGCCCGTGGAGGGCGATGACTTCCTGTTCTTGGTGTTGCCTGTGAGGTTGAAAACCGAATGAAACCGATAAAAATTACGGCAAAGGTTGTGCCGAAGCCGAAAAAACAAGTGCAGATTACCACGGATTTTATCCGCTTGGATGCGGCACTGAAATTGGCAGACGCCGTGCAGACGGGCGGGCACGCAAAAATCGTGATTACCGAAGGCGAAATTAAGGTCAACGGCGAAATTTGTACCCAGCGTGGCAAGAAACTCCGCAAGGGAGACAATTTTTCTTTTGAAAATACGGTGTATGAGATTGTTTGAGGGATTTTCATGCTTGTAAAATGGCTGAATCTGCAAAACTTCCGCAATTTGGAAGACATAGAGATAGAGCCCGCCGAGGGCGTCAATGTTATTTTCGGCGAAAATGCGCAGGGCAAAACCAATTTGCTCGAAAGTATTTGGCTGTTTACGGGCTGTAAAAGCTTTCGCAGTCACCGTGACCGCGAAATGGTCGGCTTTGACGCGCCGTTTGCCAAAAATACGATGCGCTTTTTTGCGCACGGCAGAGAACAGGACGCGATTTTATATATTGACCAAAAGCGCACCGCGATGAAAAACGGCGTGACCTTAAAATCTCCGGCAGAGCTAATCGGCGATTTTTATGCGGTGGTGTTTGCGCCAACGCATTTGTCCCTTGTCAAGGAAGGCCCGCTGTTTCGGCGGCGGTTTTTGGATACCGCGCTGTGTCAGTTAAAGCCGAGTTATGCAAAAACCTTGGCAAAATACAACCACACCTTAACCCAGCGAAACGCGCTGTTAAAGGATATTCAGTTTCACCCGGAATTGCTCGACACCTTAGAGATTTGGGATGACCGCCTTTCCTCCTACGGGGCGGCGGTGGTCAGCGAGCGTGTAAAATACACCGCGCAGTTGAGCGAAAGCTGTGCGGAAATTTATGCGGGGTTATCGGGCAACCGTGAAAAGTTAAAAATTAACTATGTCAGCAATTTCGGCGGCTACAACGGTGACGCGTATGCCATAAAAGATTTGTTAAAGCAACGCCTACTGGATACGCGCCGAGACGATATTTTCAATAAAATGACCGTCGCAGGACCTCACCGCGACGATTTGCAAATTCAAATTGACGCGCTTTCGGCGCGCAGCTTTGCCTCACAAGGGCAACAGCGCTCCGCGGCGCTCGCAATGAAGTTATCCGAGGCGAGCATTATCAAAGCGGAAACCGACGAAGAACCCGTGATTTTGTTGGACGATGTGATGAGCGAGTTGGACGAAACGCGGCAGGATTATATTTTAAACCATATCGGCGGCAGGCAGGTGTTTATTACCTGCTGTGACCCAACCGCGGTACTGCGGCTTTGTGAGGGCAGAACCTTTCACATTGAAGAAGGGCGGGTGCTTTGATGTATCTTGACATCGGCGGCGAAACCCTTTTGCGCACGGAAAATATTCTTGGGATTTTTGATTTGGACAACACCACCGTCAACAAGGCAACGCGCGAATATTTAAGCGACGCCGAAAAGACGGGATTTTCCAAAACGGTTTCTTATGATTTGCCGAAATCCTTTTTGGTAACGGTAGAAAAAAACGACCGTTTTGTGTATATTTCGCCCCTGTCCACGGCAACGATTTTAAAACGGTTAAACGGATAGATAATTTTTGTCTATTTTGAAATATAGAATTGTTTTATACCCCTACAAATTAAAATTTGTCATTCTGAACGAAGTGAAGAATCTCAAACAGAACAAAGGATAAACTGTGCAAAACGAGATTCTTCGGCTTGCGCCTCAGAATGACAATCGGGCGGGTAATGCACACCCCTGCGCTCGCATTGCATTTCGTGCGTAGGGAACGGTCTTGACCGTTCCGCAAAATTATAGCAAAATCCACGGGCGGCCGAGGTCGTCCGCCCCTACAAGATGGTATTTTCAATCAAGAATAGGAATGTTCCAAATTCGCTCAAATTTCTATTCGAGAGGATATGAAAAGAATAGTACAAAGTAAACCTACGATTTGCCGTCGCGCAGTCGCGACCATTCGAGAGGATATGGAAAGAATATCTGCAAAGTAAATTAACGATTAAAAATGGAGGAAATATATGGAGAACGAAGTTTTGCATACGACGGAGAACGAAGAAGAACAAATGGATACCGTTGTCACCGAGGAATACGGCGCGGACCAAATTCAGGTTTTAAAAGGACTTGAAGCGGTGCGCAAACGCCCGGGTATGTATATCGGCTCGACGGGACCGAAGGGCTTGCACCATTTGGTATACGAAATTGTCGATAACTCGGTGGACGAAGCGCTGGCGGGCTATTGTACGCACATTGAGGTGGAAATCCTGCCCGATAATGTGATTACCGTGCGCGACAACGGCCGCGGCATTCCCGTAGATATGAACGAGGAAGAGGGGCTGCCTGCCGTAACGGTTGTTTTGACCGTTCTGCACGCCGGCGGTAAATTCGGCGGCAGCGGCTACAAGGTGTCGGGCGGTTTGCACGGCGTGGGCTCGTCGGTTGTAAACGCGCTTTCCGAATGGTTTGAAATTGAGGTCAGCCGCCAAGGGCATATTTATCACCAGCGCTTTGAACGCGGCGACATCGTAACGGATTTGACCGTCATCGGCGACACCGACCAAACCGGTACTTTCATTAAATTCAAAGCGGACGCCGAAGTGTTCACCGAAACCACCGAATATGAATACGAGGTGTTGGAGCGCAGACTGCGCGAGCAGGCGTTCTTGAACGCGGGGCTGTCGATTACTTTGACGGACTCACGCGACCCCGGCGATATAAAATCCGAAGAATTCTGCTATGCGGGCGGCATTCGTTCGTTTGTGGAATATATCAATGAGAGCCGCGGGCTGACGCCGGTGCATGACGATGTGATGCACTTTACCACCGTCAGCGGCGACAAGAGCGCCGAGGTGGCGATTTCTTACAACGACGGCTACAATGAAATTATTTTGAGCTTTGCAAACGATGTCCGCACCGTGGACGGCGGCACGCATGAGCAGGGCTTTAAAACCGCGCTGACGCGTGTGTTCAACGATTACGGCAAAAAATTCGGCCTGTTGAAGGATTCCGACAAAAAGCTGTCGGGCGAAGATGTGCGCGAGGGCTTGACCGCCGTGATTAGCGTAAAGCTCACTGAGGCGGAATTTGAGGGGCAGACCAAGGGCAAACTCGGCAACACCGAAATGACGGGCCTTGTCTCTAAAATGATTTATGACAAAATGATGACCTATTTCGAGGAAAATCCGAGCGTGGCAAAGGCGATTTTCAACAAAGCGCTGGACGCGTCGCGCGCGAGAGAGGCGGCAAGAAAGGCACGCGACAGCGCCCGCAGAAAGTCCGCACTCGAAAGCAACTCCCTGCCCGGCAAGCTCGCCGACTGCACCGACAAAAATCCCGAAAATACCGAAATTTACATCGTCGAGGGCGATTCGGCAGGCGGCTCGGCAAAAGAAGGGCGCGACCGCAATATTCAAGCAATTTTACCGCTGTGGGGCAAAATGCTCAATGTCGAAAAAGCGCGCGTCGATAAAGTTATCGGTAACGATAAATTAACGCCGGTGATTACGGCGTTGGGCACGGGCATCGGCGACGATTTCGACATTACAAAACTGCGGTATCACAAAGTGGTCATTATGGCGGATGCCGATGTCGACGGCCAGCATATCCGTACGCTGCTGTTAACCTTCTTTTTCCGCTATATGCGGCCGCTGATTGAGCAGGGCTATGTGTATATTGCACAGCCGCCGCTTTATAAGGTTTCCAAAGGCAAAAAGCATGTGTATGCGTTTTCCGACGAGGAGCGCGACCGCGAAATCGCCGAAATGGGCGGCAGTTGTGATGTGCAGCGCTACAAAGGTCTTGGTGAAATGGACCCCGAACAGCTTTGGGAAACCACAATGAACCCCAATTTCCGCACGATGCTGCGCGTGAATTTAGAGGACGCCATGGAGGCGGACGAAACCTTCTCCATTTTGATGGGCGACAAGGTCGAGCCGCGCCGTATGTTCATTGAAAAGAATGCAAAATATGTGCAGAATTTGGATGTGTGAGGAATAGAACATGAAAAAACAGCAAAACGAACACCGTGAGGAATACATCCCGTTCGAGCAGCAAAAAATCGTCAATGTAGAAATCAACAAGGAAATGAAAAAATCCTTTTTGGATTACTCCATGGCGGTTATTGTTTCGCGTGCGCTGCCCGATGTGCGCGACGGCTTAAAGCCCGTGCACCGCAGAATTCTGTACACGATGTATGAAAACAATCTGTATCCCGAAAAGGCATACCGCAAATGCGCCGATACCGTCGGTTCGGTTTTGGGGCGGTACCACCCCCACGGCGACGCGTCCGTCTATGACGCGATGGTGCGTTTGGCGCAGAGCTTCTCGATGCGCTATATGCTGGTAGACGGGCACGGCAACTTCGGTTCGGTGGACGGCGACCCGCCCGCCGCATACCGTTATACAGAGTCGAGAATGAGCAAAATCTCGATGGAAATGCTCACAAATATCGACAAAGACACCGTCGATTTTATGCCGAACTACGATGACCGCTTGAAAGAGCCGACGGTGTTGCCGTCGCGTTTCCCGAACCTTTTGGTCAACGGCTCCACGGGTATCGCCGTCGGTATGGCGACCAACATTCCGCCGCACAATATGCGCGAGGTCATTGACGGTATCAATGTGCTGATTGACAACCCCGACGCCTCGCTTGAAGAGATTATGGAGTGCATCAAAGGTCCCGACTTCCCCACCGCAGGCATCATTATGGGACGCGCGGGCATTCGCGCGGCTTACGCCACGGGGCGCGGCAAAATTACCTTGCGCGCCCGCGCGGAAATTGTCGAAAACGAAAAAACAGGCCGCTTTTCCATTGTCGTGACGGAATTGCCCTACCAAGTCAACAAGGCGCGCTTGATTGAAAGCATTGCCGATTTGGTCAAGGACAAACGCATTGAGGGCATTGCCGACATCAACGACTATTCCAACCGCGAGGGTATGCGGATGGTCATTGACTTAAAGCGCGACGCAAACCCGCAGGTGGTGCTCAATCACCTGTTCCAATACACACAACTGCAAATTTCCTACGGCATTATTCAGTTGGCGCTCGTAAACGGCGAGCCGAAAACGCTGACCTTAAAGGAAATTTTACAGAATTACATCGACTTCCAATGCGAAATCATCACGCGCAGAACGAAATATGACCTCAAAAAGGCGCAGGACAGAGAGCATATTTTGGAAGGGCTTGCCAGAGCCATTGACATTGTGGACGAAATCATTGCCACCATTCGCGCCTGTAAGGGCGGCACGCCCGAGGCAAAAGCCGCAATTATGGAAAAATTCGGCTTTGACGACCCGCAGGCGGCGGCAATCGTGGCATACCGTCTCGGTCAGTTGGCGGGGCTTGAAATCAAAAAGATTTTGGAAGAGCGCGACGAGCTTTTACGCAAAATCGCGGAATACACGGAAATTCTCGGCTCACAAGAGCGCGTGCTTTCCATCGTGAAAACCGAACTTTCCGCCATCGGTGACAAATTCGCCGATGAACGCCGCACCGAAATTGTCAATGTCAGCGGCGAGGTCGATATTGAGGACTTAATCCCCGAGGAAACCTGCGTGTTTACCCTCACCAATATGGGCTACATCAAGCGTCAGCCTGTGGACACCTACCAAACCCAGCACCGCGGCGGCAAAGGTATTAAAGGCATGACGCGGCGCGAAGAGGACATTGCCGAAACGATGTTCACCTGCTCGTCGCACGATTACATTATGTTCTTTACCTCGCTCGGGCGTGTGTATCGTCTGAAAGGGTATGAAATCCCCGAGGGCAGTCGGTCGAGCAAGGGTATGAATATCGTCAACATTTTGCCGCTTGTGGCGGACGAAAAGGTCACGGCGATGTTGCGCGTGCCCGATTTCGGCGAAGAAACCGCCTATTTGTGCATGGTCACGAAAAACGGCGTGATTAAGCGCACCGAGCTTGACGCATATAAAAATATCCGCAAAAGCGGTATCGCCGCCATCAATTTGGACGAAGGCGACGAGCTTTGCTGGGTGAAACTGACCGACGGCAATCAGCAGTTGATGATTGCCACTAAAAAGGGTATGTGCATTTCCTTTAAAGAGGACGACGCGCGTTGCATCGGCAGAACGGCGCGCGGCGTGAAAGCGATTACCCTCTCGGCGGGCGACTGCGTGGCGGGTATGTGCGTACTCGACGGCAGCAAAAAGGTCTTAACCGTGTCCGAAACGGGCTACGGCAGACGGTCGGATATTTCCAACTACCGTGTGCAGTCCCGCGGCGGCAAAGGGCTTATCAACTACCACACCAAACAGTATGGCGATGTAGCCGCGATTACGATGGTTTCCGACGACGAAGATGTCATTTTGATTGCTTCCGACGGCGTGATTATCCGTATTCACGCGGGTGACATCAGCGAATTTGCCCGTCCCTCCAAAGGCGTGCGCGTGATGCGCATTTCCGAGGGCGAGCGCGTGATGACGCTGTCGGTCACCCCGCACGAAGAAGAAAAAGAGGAAGCCGAAACGGAAGAATCTGCGGCGGCAGACGAAGCCGTTGCCCAAAATACGGCAGAACCCGCACCCGAAGCTTAAAAAATTCTTAAATTCGTAACAAATAGAACGCTTTTTCGTGCTATATATTTCAGTAAAGGTCTTTGCAAGCGCGCAAAGACGGTGAAATACAGCGGTGCGCCGTATACCTTCGGCGCACCCGAAGCAGAAAAGAGAAGAATGTATGGACAATCAACAATATACCCAAAACCCCGCGGGGCAGACGCCGAACGGAAACGGAGAACAAAAGAATCCGTATGCGGCGGGGCAAGCGCCCAATACGCCGCCGAATGTGCAAAACCCCTACGGCGCAGGCGGATACGGGCAAAACGGGTACAATCCGTACGGACAGCCGCCCTACGGCGCACCGTACGCGCAGGCGCCCAATACGCCCCCGTATGCACAACAGCCCCCCTACACCCAACCGCCGTATGGCAACCCGTACTATACCCCGGGCTACGGCGGCGCGCCCTATACCGGCTATACCGCGCCGAATGACCCGCAAATGCTCCGCAAGAAAAACGAAACCCGCACCATTCGCACAATGAGCGCGGCACACGGGCTTTCGGTTTTGGGCTTTACGGTGTTTGCCTATGTATTCAGCGCGTTTTTGGCGCTCATACCGGGCTTTCGTGCGGCGTACACGGGCAATTCGGTATTCAGCGAGGCGATTGACGCCGTCTTTTCCATTTGCATTATTTTTATTCCGTTCTTTTTAAGCTTTTTATTTCAAAAAAAGCGCGGGCTGATAAAAGAATTGCCGCTGGGCACGCCAAATGACGGTAAAGCGGCGGTGTTGCTCGTGTTTATCGGCGTGATGAGCTGTGTTGCGGCGAGCTATGCAACGGGCATTTTGACCTCGGTGGTCGAAAACATTTTCGGTGTTACCTTTACCTTACCCGAAAGCGATACGGTTTATAATTCCGTGCCGCTGTTTTTGTTGGCGACACTGGGCACGGCGATTGTGCCCGCGTTTATCGAGGAATTCGCCATTCGCGGCACGGTGATGCAGCCGCTTCGTAAATATGGCGACAAATTCGCCATTGTGATGTCGGCGCTGGTGTTTGGGCTGATGCACGGCAATATGGTGCAAATCCCCTTTGCCTTTCTTGCGGGGCTTGCCATCGGCTACGCCGTGACGGTAACCGGCTCGATGTGGGTCGGCGTCGCCATTCACTTCCTTAACAATTTTATTTCGGTACTGATGCAGGTTGCGATAGACAATTTGCCGGATAAACTCGAAAATATTGTGATTTTGGGGTTGCTGGCGCTGGTGTTCACCGCCGGGATTGCCTGCTTGGTGCTGTATTTGAAAAACTATGCGCGTACGCCGCTTCAAAAAGGCGACGAGCTGCTTTCCAACGGGGAAAAAGCCAAGGCATATCTTTGCACTGTGCCGATGATTCTTGCGGCGATTTCGCTGTTGATTGAAACAGCGCAGTATATTGAATTTTAATGGACAAACAAAAAGCGGACAATACTATGGATAAAACGGATTTTATGCGCCTTGCGCTCGACGCGGCAAAGCAAAGCGCCGCCGAGGGCGAAGTGCCCGTGGGTGCGGTTGTGGTACGCAACGGCGAAGTGGTCGCTGTGGGCAGAAACCGCCGCGAAACCGTCAAAGACGCGCTCTCCCACGCGGAAATCGAAGCCATTCGTACCGCCTGCGCGGTGTTGGGCGGCTGGCGGCTTTGGGAATGTGAAATGTATGTGACCTTGGAACCGTGCCCGATGTGCGCGGGGGCAATCCTCAACGCGCGCATTCGCAAGGTGACCTTCGGGGCGTATGATAAAAAGAACGGGGCGCTTTCCAGCGTGATGCAGATGTATGACTACCCCTTTACCCACAAGCCCGCCGTTGAGGGCGGCGTGTTGGAAACGGAATGTGCCGCGGTATTGTCGGATTTTTTTAAAGAATTAAGGGGAAAATAAAAAGTTGTCGTCCTGAGCGAAGCGAAGGAGCTCCGCTACCGCAAAACGAAATACGGTGAAACGAGATTCTTCGCCTGACGGCTCAGAATGACAATAACTTTTGCGGGCGAACACAGTCCGCCCCTACGAATATAAAATTTGTCATCCTGAGCGAAGCGAAGGATCTCCACTACATCGAAATACAGTGCAAGAGATTCTTCGGCTAACGCCTCAGAATGACAACCGAAACGGGCGACAAGTGAATCGCCCCTACATTCCAGTGAGCAGCATCTAACATCTAAAAAGGAGATACAAAACATGAGCGAAGGTTGTTCCGGGAACTGCGGTTCCTGTTCGGAAAGTTGCGAAAAGAAAGATATGCGCTTGCCCGAAAACAAGTACAGCACCGTGAAAAAGGTCATCGGCGTTGTCAGCGGCAAGGGCGGCGTAGGCAAAAGCCTTGTGACCTCTTTGTTGGCGGTCGCGGCGCAGTCCGCGGGCAAACAGGCGGCGATTTTGGACGCCGATGTCACAGGACCGTCTATCCCCAAGGCGTTCGGGCTTCACGACCGCGCCGAGGGCAGTGAGGACGGGCTGTTTCCGATGCAGACCAAAACCGGTGTGCGCGTGATGAGCGTCAATTTGCTTTTGGAAAAAGAGGACGCCCCCGTCATTTGGCGCGGACCCGTCATTTCGGGTATGATTAACCAGTTTTGGCAGGAGGTCATTTGGGGCGATGTCGATTATATGTTTGTCGATATGCCGCCCGGCACGGGAGATGTGCCGCTGACCGTGTTCCAAAGCCTGCCTGTGGACGGGATTGTGATTGTGACCACCCCACAGGACTTGGTGACGCTGATTGTCAAAAAAGCGTACAATATGGCGAAAATGATGGATATTCCCGTTTTGGGGCTGGTCGAGAATATGAGTTATTTCGAGTGCCCCGATTGCGGCAAACGCCACGCGATTTTCGGCGAAAGCAAATTGGACGAAGTGGCAAAAGAACTCGGCGTGCCCGTGCTTGCGCGGTTGCCGATTGACCCGAAAACCGCCGCATTGGTCGATAAAGGTGCGGTGGAATTGGCGAACACCGATATGTTCAACGATTTTATTGCAAAATTATAAGAGGAAACGGACGAGGCTTTACGCTTCGTCCGTTTTTGTCATTCTGCGGCGAGAGCCGAAGAATCTCTTTTTCGGTACGCTTGGCTTTTTGAGATTCTTCACTGCGTTCAGAATGATAAATTTGGGTTTGTAGGGGTAATTTATACGGTAGGGCGGAGGCTTGAATTACTCGCCTGCCGGCGCAGGCAGCGCTTCTGCTCATTTCATTTGCAGAGGTGTCCACCGGACACCCGCGCCCCCCGCCGCGGGGTGCGATGTAAATTAACGGCGGGGTCAAGACCCCGCCCTACCATGTAAATACATTTCGTGCGCGTTGTGGCGGGCTTCCACGCTTGCCCGATTGTCATTCTGAGCCGATAGGCGAAGAATCTCGTTTCGCACATTTTATACTTGGTGCTGTTTGAGATCCTTCGCTTCGCTCAGGATGACAAATACAAATCCAAATTTTCCTACCGCGTACCGAAACGGGTTTTGTGCGGCAAATCGGCAAAAGCGACAAAAAGCGCGC
>JBJEPU010000092.1:0-2248 GCA_051881395.1 Candidatus Fimenecus sp. | reverse complement strand
TAATTTACATCGCACCCCGCGGCGGGGGGCGCGGGTGTCCGGTGGACACCTCTGCGAATGAAATGAGCAGAAGCGCTGTCTGAGCCGGCAGGCGAGTAATTCAAGCCCCCGCCCTACCGTATAAATTACCCCTACAACTCCCGATTTGTCATTCTGAGGCGATAGCCGAAGAATCTCAAATCGAACGAACGAAAACCCCCTTGTACCCCGTCGGATACCGAAATTCTCCTGCTGATTTTGCATTCTCTCTTTTCTTTTTGCGTAAAATTTGCTATACTGTATTCTACAATGGAAAAATTTCGGAAAATCCGTTGCAAAATCGGTAAAAATGACCTTGCGGAGGTACAATATGCTTGAAATTTTAAAAGCGATTATTTTGGGGATTGTCGAGGGCGTGACCGAGTGGTTGCCCATAAGCAGTACGGGCCATATGATTTTGGTCGATGAATTTCTGCACCTGAATGTTTCCGAAGAATTTCGGAGCATGTTTTTGGTGGTCATTCAACTCGGCGCGATTTTGGCGGTCGTGTTGCTGTTTTGGAAAAAACTGTGGCCGTTCGGTATACAGGACAAAAAACTTTTAATTAAAAAACCGATTTTCACCATGTGGTTTAAGGTGCTTGTTTCCTGCGTGCCTGCCGCCGTGGTGGGCTTACTGTTCGATGAAAAATTAGAGGAACTGTTTTATAATTGGCAAACGGTTTCCGTGATGCTGATTTTGGTCGGTATCTGCTTTATCGTGATTGAAAATATCAACAAAAAGAAAACGCCGAAAATCCATTCGATTGCGGAAATCACCTATCCCGTGGCGTTTTATATCGGGCTTTTCCAACTGATTGCCGCCGTGTTCCCCGGCACTTCGCGCTCGGGCGCAACCATTCTCGGCGCGTTGCTGTTGGGCGTGTCGCGCACCGTCGCGGCGGAATACACCTTTTTCCTTGCCGTGCCCGTGATGTTCGGGGCGAGTGCGCTGAAACTTTTGAAATACGGCTTTTCCTACTCGGGGTTGGAAATCGCCATTTTGGCGGTCGGCATGGTGACGGCGTTCGCCGTGTCGATTTTCGTCATTAAATTCTTGATGGGCTACATCAAAAAGCACGATTTTAAGGCGTTCGGGTGGTACAGAATTGCCCTCGGTGCGGTGGTGATTGCGTATTTTGCAATTTCTGCGCTGACGGCGTAAGAGTAGAAAAGGACTGTAAAAGAGGGGGAAAGAATGAAAAAGGCGTTGCGATTTTTCATTATACATCACAAAGGAATTTGGCTTGGGTATTTACTGTTTATTATTGTGTTCTGTTTCACATTGGCATATCTTTACCCGATAAAGGTTTATCTTCTCACGGTTGCGGCAATGATGCTGTTGTGCTTTTTCTTATATGTGGCATTGACAATACCTCTGCTTTGCACGATAAACGACACCTTGTTTCAGCGTTGCGCACCGCAGGAAATGTTGCAATTCGTTTCGGAATTGTTCGACGGTGCCGATATACTTTCCGTATTACGCGGCGGCAGTAGCGCGCGTCTGGCGCAAGGGATTTGGATTGACCGCGGTATATTACTGTTTTCGCTTGGGCGCTATGACGAAGCGTTGGAAAATTATAGAATTTTAGAGCAAAGCGGCGCTAAATTGCCACGCGCGTTGGAAGGGGTAGCGATGTTGGATTTATCGCGGATTGCCGCTGTGCGCGGAGACGAAGTATACGCACAGCAGTACATTGCAAAGGCGCGTGCCTGTTTTAAAGGGCTCCGCAAAAAAGTGCGGCTTTTGGACGGTATGTCCCCGGAGAATGCCTTGTGTGAAGCCGAAGCATATGCGGCGCTGCGGGCAGGGGACTATGACCGCGCGGAAGCATTATATGCCGAATTGGGTGCGTTTTTGAATCATGCAAAACGGAAACCGATGCAATTATATCGTGTGGATTATGAACGGCAAGTCGGCGCGCTGTATTTCCAAACCGCGCGCATACGGGAGTGCGTGCCGCATATGCAATTTGCAAGTGAAAACGGCGGCGAAACCGTTTTCGCAAAGGAAGCGGCAGGATTTATCGACCTGATTGCATCCTTGGATTCGGACGAATCGGAACAATAAAGACACAAAATTTATAAAATACAGGAAAAACACAATGAAAACCGAAGTTTTATCCGCCTATACCGACAGACAAAAATTGAATGAAGAAAATATTGCCCGCGCCGCAAAACTGCTTGCGGCGGGCGAGGTGGTCGCCGTGCCGACCGAAACGGTCTACGG
>JBJEPU010000091.1:0-12246 GCA_051881395.1 Candidatus Fimenecus sp. | reverse complement strand
ATATCCCATCACACACAAATGCCTGCTTTTTGCTGAATCAAATCAATATACTGTTCCATCGTAATTTCTTTGGACAAAAGTTGACGGCACCACTCTCTGCTTTGTGCATCGATATGGTATCCTTCCATTTCCACAGAAAACGCCGCGTTATCCATCGCTTTATCCACAGACATCTTTTTCCCACCAATCTGTTTGTGATAGTAAAAGTATATCACAAAATGCTATTGCTTTCAAGTATTATGCCAACGGTGTTTTTACCTATACAATCCACAAACTTTTCTATTGAGGAAATTTTTCGGTATTATTGCCCACACAGTATTGACAACGGAAAAATTCCATGATAGTATACAAAATATAATAAATATCAAAAATAAAAACATATTAGGTCATACCTCTCGCCGAGGTGTGGCCTTTTTTGTTGCTTGTGCAGGAAAGTTCTATTTGCGTGCCGATTTACATAGTATGAAACAAAAAGCAACGAGAGGAGGCTTCACAATGGACATTATTATGCACTACCCGAAAACCGAACAAGGAAAAAACGAATTACATAAAAAAGTCGCAGAAGTTCATGTGGAAGCCGTCGACCGGTATCTCTCACAACTGCCGTGCCCGAAAGCGCAAAAGGTGGCAATTCTTCGCTCTGTGGAAGAAGAACTGCGCAGAGAAAAAGCATAGTGCCCCGAAAGGCTTTGGCGGCTATTTCTGTTGCCCGCAGTGCGCAAACACCCGCAACCACAAAGGCTTTGTCATTCTTATGCTTTCGTTTTCCCAACGCTTGACGGTATTCTCACTGACATTGTTTAATTTTCCGAATGCAGATTGCGTCAAGTGAAGCTGCTTACGAACGGCGCGCAACTGTCTCCCCTGCCCGTCATATAAAAATTGATTGTATTCGTCCAACAAATCGGTTATCTCCACGCCCAAAATCTGCGCAATTCGTGTTAAAATATCAATCGGGTAATAGTCGTGTTTTGGGTCTTCAAAATGTATATAGGTGCTTCTGCTAATCCCTGCGAAATCAGCAATTTCACGCTGTGGCAGGGATTTTTTATATCTGTAATACCGCAGTTTGTCTGCCGTTGTACAAAGGTCGGACACATTCGGATGTTGCAGGCAGAAATTTTCGGCATCTGCAATTCTCGTCGGCGTTAAAACAGAAAAACGGAGCACATACAACGGGTTTGTCACTAACTTTTCCTGCGCTTGCCGATAGAATAGGAACAGATTGTCATTCACGCTTGAAAACAGGCTCCACGGCGCCTGCGGTTTTGAAAAAGATACGCCTTTTGCTGCATTTTTTGAAAAAAGAGCCGCAATGTGCGGATAGTATTTTCAATACACCGCGCGGCATAGGTAGCAAGACGCGTGCCGCGTTCGCCGTTAAAAGTATTTATCCCCTTTATGAGCCCGATTGTACCAATGGAAATCAAGTCATCTTGGTCGGCATAATTGGAATAATATTTCTTGATAATGTGCGCGACCAATCGCAGATTGTGTTCAATCAGCAAATCCCGCGCCGCGCTGTCCCCTGCCGCAAAGCGTTCCAGTGCCGCGCGTTCCTCTTTTGCGGAAAGCGGCTTCGGAAATGAGCCCGCGCCCTCAATATGCAACAGCAAATACAGCATATTTGACCCGATTGCCGACAGTAACTCCCATAGCATAACAACACCCCTTTTGCCCTAAATATATGGCTTTCGGCTTGAAATCTTGCAAGTCCTAAACCGAAAACCTATAAAACGGAAAAACCGCCGAGGGAAATTTCCCCGACGGTTTTTCCTATGCAATAAATTAAAATGAAAAGGGGCAAATCTATCATACAATTCGGCAGCGGCGAGGGATAACAAAATTGTCAAACGGAATTGTCAACGGGTTTTACCGCCGCCGAATGTATGGGCTTTTCTTAAAACTGCTCGTCACCCTGCAAGGCGTCGAAGCCTTCTTCGCCGGTACGAACTTTGATAACATTTTCGACATCGTATACGAAAATCTTACCGTCGCCGATGTTGCCTGTATAAAGGGCTTTCTTTGCCGCCTCAACCAAAGTACGAACGGGCACAGCGGAAACCACAATATCAACCTGTACCTTCGGATTCAAATCCATACTTTCAATCTTGACGCCGCGGTAATACCCGGTTTTGCCCTTTTGAATACCGCAACCGAGCACCTTCGTCACGGTCATACCGGTAATGCC
The DNA here is from genome assembly GCA_051881395.1 of Candidatus Fimenecus sp. Classification (GTDB taxonomy): domain Bacteria; phylum Bacillota; class Clostridia; order Oscillospirales; family Acutalibacteraceae; genus Fimenecus. Next base: position 10,055 of record JBJEPU010000091.1, on the reverse strand, counting down.
GACCGCATCCATAGCGGCTTTAAGCGCTTCAAAGCGGGATTCTTTGCAGATGATTTCCACTTTGGTAATCTTTTTACCGTCAGCAGGCGCGGTTTTCGGTGCGGACACATCGGTCACGGGTACAGCGACCTCAACAGGAACGGGTGTTTCGGCCGGTGCGGCGGTATATTCGGCAAGGGTCGGGTCAAGTGCGAACTCGAAGCCTGCATATGCCGAGGCAAGACCGTGCTCGACGCTGTCCAAACCGCTGATTTCCTCTTCGGGAGAAACACGCAAGCCGTGGAATTTTTTAATTAAAGTAAATGTAATGAGCATCATCACGGTTGTATACGCCAAAATGGCAACAATACCGAGTGCTTGCACGCCGAGTTGTCTGAACCCGCCGCCGTAGAAAAGACCTGTATCGGTTGAAAAGAGCCCGACTGCCAAAGTACCCCAAATGCCGTTGGCAAAGTGTACGCCGACTGCGCCGACGGGGTCATCAATGTGCAATTTCAAATCGAGGACTTCTACTACGACAACCACCCAAACACCGGCAACCAAGCCAATGATGATAGAGCCGAGTGCATCGACATTCGCACAGCCTGCGGTAATGGCAACGAGACCTGCCAAAGAGCCGTTCAAGGTCATAGAAACATCGGGTTTGCCGTTTTTAATCCAAGTGAACGCCATCGTTGCACAGGAAGCAAATGCGGGTGCCAGCGTCGTCGTCACAAAGATTTTGCCGAGTGTAGCAATGTCGGTTGCGGCGGCGCCGTTGAAACCGTACCAACCGAACCAAAGGATAAACACGCCGAGTGCGCCGATGGTGATGGAATGCCCGGGAATGGCGCGCGCTTCTTTTTTGCCGTCTTTGCCGGTCACATATTTGCCGATACGCGGTCCAAGGAAAATCGCGCCGATGAGCGCCGCCGTGCCGCCGACCATATGAATTGCCGCCGAGCCGGCATAATCGATAAAACCGAGTTTATAAAGCCAGCCTTGGCTGTTCCAAACCCAGCCCGCTTCAATCGGGTACACCACCGCGCTGATGACCGCACTGTAAATGCAGTAGGCGCTGAATTTGGTACGCTCTGCCATGGCACCCGAAACAATCGTTGCCGCCGTAGCGCAGAACACAAGATTAAATACAAAACTTGACCAATTGTAATTGTCCCAATTTGTAAAAATATCCAAGTTCGGTAAACCGATAACGCCTGCGACATAATCCTCCGCAAGCATCAGCCCCGAACCGAGGGTAACAAACACCACCGAGCCGATACAAAAGTCCATCAAATTTTTCATGATGATGTTGCCGGCATTTTTGGCTCTTGTAAAACCTGCCTCCACCATTGCAAATCCGCATTGCATAAAGAACACCAACGCGGCGCCGATTAAAAACCATACGCCGAAGGTAAGCTCCGATGCGGCTTCCATAATTTCTGCCATAATCCATTCTCCTCCGAAAAAGAAATCGGCGCGCGAGGGCACTTTACCCATCGCACGCCGTTGTGCAAAACAACAAATTCAAATACAAAACTCTCCGGAAAAGTGATGTAATGAAAAAGGCGCTGTGAAGTCTGACTTCACAACGCCTTTGTTGTTATGCACAAATGATACGCCTGTTTTTTTCGCTCGTCAAGTCTAATTTTTCTGTTTTTGGTGATTTTGGCGGTTTTCATAACCGAAAACAAACAAAATACGGTTTCTTTTATGAAAATTATACAATATATATGGCTTTTTGAGACGAAATCTGCTATACTGCCATCGGGTGAAGAAAATTGCGACCGTATTATTATTCTTTCAACGAATATGTACAATCCCGTTTCGGGGAAAAACTGTATAAGCTCTCGTTAGAGACGGGCTGTACCTGCCCCACGCGCGACGGCACCTTGGGTACGGACGGCTGTATTTTTTGCAGTGCAGGCGGAAGCGGCGAGTTTGCACAAAAGCCGCTTGACAATATCCATCTGCAAATTGAACGGGCAAAAGCGCAGGTTTCAAAGAAATTTAAGGGTACGCACTATATCGCCTATTTTCAAAGCTACACAAACACCTATGGGGATATTGCGCGGCTACGGCAAATTTATTTCGCTGCCGCCGAAAACCCGTGTGTGAAAGCAGTTTCCATCGCCACGCGCCCCGACTGTTTGCCGCCCGAGGTACTGCAAATGCTGAAAGAACTAAACGAAATCAAGCCTGTGTTTGTGGAGTTGGGTTTACAAACGATTCACGAAAGCACGGCGCAGTTTATCCGCCGCGGCTACCCCCTACCCGTTTACGAACAAGCGGTTTCGGATTTACACGGCATTGGGGTGCATGTTGTGACACACCTGATTTTGGGGTTGCCGCAGGAAACAAAGGAACAAATGCTCGAAAGTGTGCGGTATGTCGGCAAAATCGGCACGGACGGTGTAAAATTACAGCTTTTACATGTCTTAAAAGGTACAGATTTAGAAAAAATTTACCGCAGCGGTGCCTTCCGAACACTCGAAAAAGAGGAATACATCGACCTTTTGTGTGATTGCATAGAGGTTTTGCCGCAAAACACGGTCATTCACCGACTGACAGGCGATGCTCCGAAAGCCTTGCTGGTTGCCCCGACTTGGTCTTCCAATAAAAAAGATGTATTAAACAGTGTGCACCGCGCTTTTCTTGCGCGTGATATTCGACAAGGAAAAAAAGCACTGTAAACACAAAAACGGCTGCAAAATTCGCCCAGAAGTTTGCAGGCATTTTCTTTCCCGATAATTACTCGACCTTCATCATACGGTAGCCGACACCGATATGCGTTTGAATATACTGCGGGGAGTTTGGGGCGGCTTCCAGCTTTTTGCGAAGCGTTGCCATAAAAACGCGCAGAGAAGCAATATCGTTATCGCGGCAACTGCCCCATATCTTTTGGGTAATAAAAGTATGGGTTAAAACCTTGCCGACATTTTGTGAAAGCAAGCAAAGCAACTTATATTCAATCGGCGTTAGGTGCAGTTCCGCCTCCCCCAAAAAGGCACAGCCTGCCGCATAGTCTACCCGCAAGGCGCCGTTCGTAAACACAGCGGTTTCCGCTGTGTTTTCCGTTTGCATCATGGCAAGTCTTCTTTGCGTTACACGAAGCCGCGCAAGCAATTCCTCCACCGAAAAAGGCTTTGTCAAATAATCGTCTGCGCCGGCGTCCAGCGCATCGATTTTATCGGTATCCTCACTGCGCGCGCTGATGACAATAATCGGCATATTCGACCAAGTGCGAATTTTTCGGATGACCTCAATGCCGTCCATGTCCGGAAGTCCTAAATCCAACAGAACAATGTCGGGGTTATGAGAGGACGCTTCCATCACGGCAGTCGCGCCGTTCGGTGCTGTCAAGAAGCGATAATCGTGCGTTTTCAGGGTGGTGGTAATCAAATTCTTGACAGACGCATCGTCCTCCACAACCAATATCAATGGTTTATTCATCAAGATGTGCCTCCTCTGCGGGCAAAGTAAAGGTAAACACGGTGCCCTGCGGCTGATTGTCCGCAACGGTTAATTCCCCACCGTGCACGGAAATGATGGATTTACACAAAGAGAGCCCAAGCCCCAAACTGCGGCGGCTGTCGGCGACGGTATTCGCGCCGCTGTAAAACATATCAAAAATATGCTGTTTGGCTTCGTCTGATATGCCGGGTCCGTCGTCGGCAATGCGCACAACGGCTTTCCCGCCCTGTTTACAGGTTTGAATTTGGATATTTGACCCTTTTGGAGTGTATTTGATGGCATTGTCCACAATGTTGATAATCACCTGCACAATCAACTTCGCATCCATTTTGGCAAGCAAAAACTCGTCCTCGTGCGACACGGTAATGCGGTGCTCACAGCTTTTACGGTTGGTATGCCGCAGTGCTTCCGCCACCACATCCTCCATCAGCTCTGCCGACAAATGCAAATTCATTTTACCGTCCTCTAACCTTGTGACAGACAGTAAATTTTCCACCAAATTGATAAGCCACATCGAATCGTCGTAAATATCCGTATACAGCCTTTTTTTCGTTTCGTCATCAAAGGCGTCGCCGTTGGTCAAAAGATTGCTCGCATGACCGGAGATAGAAGTCAACGGTGTACGCAAATCGTGCGAAATTGCCCGCAACAAATCGGCACGCAACTGCTCGTTTTTGACAAGAATTGCCGCTTCTTCCTTTTCTTTTGCGTTCTTTTCATTTTCCATTGCTAAGGCGCTCTCGCCGAGAATGGAAAGAATAATGCTGTTTTCAAATGCATCCGGCGGGGTTTCCCCCACCACAATGCCCGCAACGCCGTAAATATTGTCATTCACACGAATGGAAAGATACAGACAGTTTGCATCAGACAGCGTATCGGTCGTTGCACCTGCATGTTTATTATTGCGCAATACCCAATCCGCTACGCTTTTTTCCTTTTCGGAAAGGCATTCCGCAGGAAACGCGACATCAGGCACGCTGAACACCTGTGGTGCTTCTAATGCACCCTCGGTTGCAGGATAGATAATGATATGCTTGCCGAGCAATGTCACTAATTGATTCGCGGTGACGCGAATAATTTCGTCTTTACCGGTTGCCCGCTGTAATAATTGGTTGGTATCAAACAGCACCTTTGTACGAAATGCCGCCTGTGCTGACTGTTTTGCGTGATTTTTCAACCGAACAGCCAGCGTTCCCGTAATCAACGCCGCCGAAAACATAACCAAAAAGGTGATTGGATAGCCGCTGTCATATGCCAACAGCGTGTAGCGCGGCTCTGTGAACAGAAAGTTGAACACAATCACGCTAACCATAGAGGCAATCAGGCTGTATATTTTATTTTGCGTCACGACCGAGGTGATTAACACACCGAGAATGTAAACAGTGATGATATTGACCTCGGAAAGTCCGAGTTTATCAAATAGTGTACCGATGAGACTCGCCGCAATCAAGATGCCGATGCTTTTCAAAATATCGGAAGCGGAAAATACGATACTGCTTTGTTTTTTCTCTTTTACGGTACGGTATTCCGAGGCGGAAGACGCCGCATCGGGAATGACATACACATCCAAATTCGGTGCCGCGGCAATCAGTTTTTCCGTCAACGTCGGTTTGCCGAACAAATGCTTTTTTGCCGCCGCACTTCTGCCGATAACAATTTTGGATACGCCCGAAATTCTGGCGAACTCTGCAATTTGATACGGTACATCGTCCCCGTAAGCCGTCTCGATTTTTGCACCCAACTGTTGTGCAAGCCGAATATTGGCGCGCAGTCTTTTTTTATCGTCCTCCGACATCGACGAAAAATCGGGCGTTTCTACAAATAGCGCCGTAAAGGCACCGCGAAACGCATTTGCCATACGGGCGGCGTTACGGATGATTTTCGCATTGGACGGTGCCGAAGACAAGCAGACCAAGATATGCTCGTCTGTATGATAATCGCTGTTATTCTTCATACGGGCTTGCTCGGTCAGACGGTTTACGCGGTCGGCGCAGCGGCGCAGAGCGATTTCACGCAAGGCAGTCAGATTTTCGAGCGTAAAGAAATTGGCCACAGCACGCTGTGCTTGCAATTCTGTATACACATTACCCGTCTGCAAGCGGTCAATCAAATCCTGCGGTTCAATATCGACCAATTCGACTTGGTCGGCATTGTCAAAGACGGAATCGGGAATCCGTTCGTGCACCGTAACGCCCGTAACAGACGCCACCATATCGTTGAGACTTTCGATATGCTGGACATTGACTGTGGTATACACATCCATGCCCGCTTTTAAAATCTCCTCAATATCCTGATACCGTTTTGCATGGCGACACCCCTGCGCATTGGTATGCGCCAATTCGTCAATCAAAATCAACTGCGGGTGTCTTGCCATGGCGGCATCAATATCGAATTCCTGCAATGGAATGGAATTGTGTAAAATTGTCTTTGTCGGAAGACGCTCCAATCCCTTTAAAAGCGCGGCAGTTTGCGGACGGGCATGCGGCTCAATATACCCCACTGCAACATCCACGCCGCGCTGTTTTGCCGCGTGCGCGGCTTCCAGCATTGCGTAGGTTTTGCCGACCCCGGCGGCATACCCGAAAAAGATTTTTAAATGCCCGCGACCTGTCTGCTTACTCTCTTGCTGCACGACGCGCAAAAGCTCGTCCGGGTTTTGTCTTGTTTCTGCCATATGCGCGCCTCCTACCGATTTTCAGTCCCATCATTCTGCGGCAAATCCCCTGCCGCGAATATGGGAAAAGTATAGCACAAACGGAACGGTTTTGCCACATCTGTCTTATGCGCGTGTTATTTTTTTCGTTTTTCTTTCGGCACGGAAGCGTTTTGGTCTTTCGATAAAAAATCATCGAGTTTTTTCAACAAATCATAAAGAAATGAAAACACAAAAACTGCGCAAAGAACGATAAGTGCGATTTTCATAATACGCCTTTCTGCATTCAAATGCGAAAGCATTTATGTACACTTTTTCGGTCGCCCAATACGAGCATGGTTTCTTCCCCTCGAAGTTGTGTGTCCGACGAAATATTCATATTCAGCACGCCGTTTTGTTTGACTGCCATAATATTGATATTATACCGTTTGCGAATGTCTAACTGCCCGATGCTTCTCCCGACCCAATCCTGCGGCACGGCAACTTCAAAAATGGCATAATCTGCATTCAATTCGATATAATCGAAAATATGGTCGGCGGTATAGCGTATGGCCGTCCAATTTGCCAACTGTTTCTCCGGATACACGATTTCGTCCGCACCGTTGCGCAGTAAAAATTTCGCCTGCACATCCCGCGCCGCGCGGGAAACAACCTTTTTCGCGCCCAGTTCCTTTAAAAAGGACGTCGTTTCCAAAGAACTTTGGAAATCATCCCCGATTGCCACAATGCAAACATCAAAATTCCGAATGCCGAGAGAACGCAGAAAGTCTATATCGGTGGTATCCCCGATTTGTGCATTGGTAACATACGGCAAAACCGCGTCCACCCGCCGTTCCTGCCTGTCTATTGCCAAGACTTCATGGTCTAATTCATTGAGTTTCATGGCGATGTGTCTGCCGAAACGCCCAAGCCCGATGAGCAATACCGATTTCATAATTTTACGCGCCCCTTTTCTTTCCGCATTGAAAAATGCCGTATGATTTCTAAGGTCAGAAATACCCCCGTACTGCACTTATCATAGCGGAAACAGTGTTAAATGCGCATTAAGAATGCAGGTTTCTATATTAAGATTGCATAAAGATAAAAGAACCGAAAAGCAAAAGCCTTTCGGTTCAGGGCGTTTTTCTGAATTGCTCTGTTTATGGATTTATCTCCAAACTGCAAAAGTTTTCATCTAACAGAAACGGCGGACTGCCCAAATCATAACTGTCGGGCTGTAAATAAATGTCAAGCACCTGTCGGTTTTCACCAATCGGTGCGACAGACAGGATTTCGCCTTGCGTGCGCACACAGTAATGGGTGGCTTCTTTCGGCAAATCGCCGCCGAATACGACAATGAGAACCGGTTCGGCCATCGTTTGGGTATGGTAGCTGCTGAGCGTGCCGCTTTCTACCCCGCCCGTACCGCCGAACACTTCCCAGCGGGAAGAAAATATACGGTCACGGCGGAAAATGCAGATTTGATATTCGCCGTTATTTCGGAACAAATATACTCTGTAATTTGCTTTCTCCTGCATTTGGCATATGGTAAAATCCGCGCCGTATTGCGCTTGTGTCGCCATGCCGTTCTGTGCAAAATCCGCAACCAACGCTTCAAATTTTTCTGTATTTTCGCCGTTTGTGGTTGTGCAATAATGATACCCGAAAAAGACGGCGGCGCTGATGACAAGTAATCCAATGCCTGCAAGCAGAAAAAACAGCCAAATTTTTCTAAAACGGCGCATGGTGTTTACCAAAACCTTGTCAGATTGTTCCAAAGCCTGTTCCGGCGGCAATCGTTTCCCTGCAAGAAATTAGCTGACAGAAATGCCGAGCGTTTCCGATAACGCTTCTAAACTGGAAATATCCGGTGCGCCGCGCCCCGTTTCCCATTTTGAAACGGTTTTGTCACTGATATGCAGTTTCTCTGCCAAATCCTTTTGCGTAAGACCCTTTTCTTTGCGTATTTGTGCAATGAGTGCACCGATATTTTCCGCATGCATAAAAGCGCCTCCTTTGCTTTTATTTTGGCAAAAAACACAGAAAAAAGCAACCTACGATTCGTAGAAAAGCCGATTGTATACCGTTTTTCAGGCGTACAATCGGCTTTTTATATCTGTTTTCTTCATTTTGATAATAGAAAATTAAACGAGTAAAATCTTTTGACAATCCGTTTCAAACGGTCCGATTTTCGGGCTTTCACTGCGCGGACAATCCAAGAAATCGCTGTCTACCGAAACGGGCGAGCCGTCACGGTTTTCAAAGGCTTGTTCAGATTCAAAGGACGCGCCGAGCATATCGGTCGTCACCGTATCCGCAACAAAGTCGCCCTGCAAAGCGTCAGAAAGATTGGTGCAGAGCCAAAAATGTCCGTCTTCCTCTGTGACGGTGATTTTCGCCTGAAAGCTTGACAGGGTTCTTGGGTTTTGCTCGTGCGTCCAATGCTTTGCACCGTTTAAATACAGATTATCACGAACCGTTATCGGCAGGGTTTTTCCCACATCTGCCGCCGCTGTATCGTTTTTCATTGTCTTTTGGGCGGCTGTGCGTCTGTACCCTTTATAGCAATCCGTGCCATACCCACGATTTTTAGCGGAAAATTTCTGCAAAAGCCCTTTTTGACCGCCGTTCCCCACAAAAATATTGTTTATAATGCGGTCATCGCCGCCGTATATGAGCATCACGCCGCCGACCGCAGTCGTATGCGGTAAATGGTACAAAGTAAAGCGATTTGTGTCGGGAATCGCACAAATTTTGCCCGCAAAAAGATTATGGACAAGCGCCGTTCCCTGCGATACATTGCGGAAACTGTTTTCGGAGAGCAGTAGGTTGTTCTCTACCAAAACAGGACCGTGGCAAACCTCAATAAACAAATCCTCTGCATCGTCATTACGAAACAGGGCGTTTTTGCGCACAGCCGCACCTTGCGCCTCCCAATCGAGCCAAATCCCGCGGTTACAATCGTGAATAACATTTTTCTCAATCACAACATCAATTGCGGCGTGAAGCTTTATTCCTGCCATTTCCGCTCCTGTAACTTCACGGCGGATGTTCGTATGGTGGATATGATTGCCGCAAATTGTTGAAAAAGCCGCTCCCATACAACCCACAATACCTGTCTGTCCGCAATTGTATATTTCATTATTCCGCACGGTGTGACTGCCCACATTTTCCTTATTCCAACCGTTATAAAGGGTGGAAAATACCATTTCCGTATATGTTTGCGTGCCGCCTTTGGCAGGATTTTTTGACCAACAGTTGTCCTTTTCATCACGGTTTTTTCCAAGGCTTATGCCACAGCATTTGGAATCGTGAATTTTGCAGTTTTCAATAATCCAACCTCTACTCCAATGCGGACCGATAATCCCGGGCTGAAAAGCCGTTGGGGGCGCCCACTGGGTTGCGCATTGGCACAGTTCCAAGCCTGAGACAGTTATGTAATTTCTGCCCTCTTCTTTTGGGAAAAAGCAAAAGGGACGAACGCTGATTTCTGTTACAATGTCATTTGGGTTTTTACCGTCAAAATCGCCGTAAAACACGGTTTTGTCCTGCTCGGGAACAGCATACCAACGCGGTGTTTTTTTCTTATCCTTGGGCGCTTTGAAAATATCTTCAAGGGAAGCGGTTTCATACATTGCTTTGCCGTCCGCAAATACCTCGCCTGTATGGTGCGCCTGACCCATACCGTCATACCAATCGCCGAAAATCTCATCGGTGTACGGATTGTAATCTTGGAACAGAGAATTATCTACTTGTGTGCGCCACACATTGTTTTTATACGGCTCCCAGCCCCTTATAATCTCCGCACCGCTGATAACGGGGTGCGCTCCGTCTGCGGCTGTATATGTTATCCGTTCTTCGTCGCTGATACCGCCGTTTTTGGGGCTTACCCATTCACGGTAAACGCCGTCGCCTATGATAACCGTATCACCACTTTCAGCAATTTCCGCCGCCTGCCCTATTATACAAA
>JBJEPU010000090.1:0-2266 GCA_051881395.1 Candidatus Fimenecus sp. | reverse complement strand
TTATACTTGGTGCTGTTTGAGATCCTTCGCTTCGCTCAGGATGACAAATACAAATTTACTGATAGGCGAGCAAAAGAAAAGCGCGTGTGTAAATCATCTACACACGCGCTTTTCTTTTTCGGAAAACACCGATATAAAAACACATTTATGCGATTACGGTTGCACTGCTGTTTGTCGCGGGCACAAAGCCGATCCACATTTTGCCCGTATTGAGTTGTAATTCGTTGCCGCTTTCGTCCGTCAATTTCAGCGGCGCGGTCGGGGTGGAAGCCGTGCCTTTTGACCATTTGATATTCTGATATGTACCGTTCGAGACATACACGCCGTTGCCGCCGCTTAAATCCCAATCTACATGGCCTTTGTCGGACCCTGCGACATTGCTGATATTCGTATATAAAATCAGCACATTGGAAACCTTCATCGTTTCGCCGTTCGCATCTTTCATTTCCGAACTGTTCATATAGTTGTAATACAGCCCATCTTCGGCGTTGTATTTAAAAGTGTGTTTGTAACTGTTTGAGAAAACCGCCAGCACACTTTGGCAAGCCCCGCCCGAAAGTGTCCGTTTTTCCGTTGCAAAGGTGAACGGATAGGCATTTGCCTCTTTAATATCGGTGCGCAAGCCCTTTTCGCTGATGGCATTTTGAATATTCTCACCCGTGGTATAGGCGGTGTGCTCCACCGCGACATTCCGAGATTTGTCGCGTGCAAAATATTTGCCGTCTGCCTTGGTGCCGTCGATATCGTCCACCTTATCTTTTTGCAGTGTATCATAGGCGTACACACTGCCGCCGAAATGGACATAAATCGCGTCAAACCCCTCGGCAAGCTCCACATAATCGTGGCGCGCGCTGCGCGTCGGCCCGACCTTCGGCATATCCGCCGCGTCAGCATACAGCCATAGCATACGGGTAATGCCGCCCTCGGCCAGCCCTTCAATCACCACATCGGGCGAACTTAACCCCCACTGTGGGCGCGCCTGCGGAGAATTTTCCACCATCACCGCCACGGGGCGTTTGCCGAGTGCCTCAGCCCGCACGGAAAGCCCTGTTAAGGGATTGACATTGGGATTTTGCGCCTCTGTCGTGGTTTCGGGTTCGGATGGTACGGATTCAATCGGCTCTTCTTTTTTGCCGCAAGAAGAAAACAGCAATGTAATGAAAACCGCACTCATAAGCGCGGCAAAAATTCGTTTTGCAAGATGGTTGCGCATGGAATACCCCTTCACTGTTCACACAAAAAATTTCTGTTTTTATTGTATCATAAATCGAAGATTTTGCAACCCGTTTCCCCGAAATTTCATAAAATATGGGAGTGCATACAAAATTACGCCCCATATCTTGTGTGTTTTGCCGTATTGACTTGTCCGCGCGGGAAAAATCTGCTATACTGATAGAGAATTCCGAACAAAAGGGGTGAAAACCCATATGACGCGTGCACAATATGCAAAACTGAGTCGCCCGTTTCGCAAAAGCAAACGGTTGCGGCAAGTGCTGGTTTTTGCGGATTTGATTTTAACGGGGCTTGTGTACCTTGCCTACCCCGTTTTGCTGTGCGTACTGTTTTTTACCAAGGACGCGCGGCTGTGGCGTTGCTTTTTTGTGCCGTTCATTTCGTTTTTAGCGGTCAGCGGGCTTCGGAAACTGATAAACGCCGAACGCCCGTATGAAAAATGGCAGTTCCGCCCGATTTTAAACAAAGAAAAACACGGCGAATCGTTTCCGAGCCGCCATGTGTTTTCGGTATTTGTGATTGCGCTTGCCTTTTATTACACCTGTGTGCCTGTCGGGATTGTACTCACCGTATTCGGTGTGATTTTGGCCGCCGTACGGGTTTTGGGCGGGGTGCATTTCCCGCGCGATGTACTCGCGGGTGCAACCATTGGGATTTTGGCAGGCGTTTTGGGATTTTTTGTATTTTAATTACAAAATCATTTCCATATGCTGCCGCTGGACTTGCATGCCGATTTTTTCATAAAACCGAATGGCGCCCTCGTTGCACGCCCAAACATTTAAGTCGAGATTATAACACCCGAGTGCCCGCGCCTCCTCTGTTGCACGCGCCATTAAGGCTTTGCCGATACCGCCGCCGCGGGCGTTTTTATCCACGCACAAATCGTCCACATACAGTGTGCGGTAGGGGCGCTGTGTGAAAAACGGGTCGTCCTTTTCTTCCAAAATGCACATCACATAGCCATTGACAAAATCGTTATCGTCTACGGAAACAAAAATCCGTTCGTGCGGATTTTGGAATTTTTGAAGCAACG
>JBJEPU010000089.1:0-2276 GCA_051881395.1 Candidatus Fimenecus sp. | reverse complement strand
TTGATAGACGAAAATCTATCTTTTCTATATATGTCCGTTCTGCGGATTCGAACCCTCGAGGGTTTCGGCGTAAAAATTGCATAAACTTAAAACAAGTTACAACATGGAGAAGTACTCAAGTTGGTGACGAGGCGCCCCTGCTAAGGGCGTAGGTCGGGTAACCGGCGCGGGAGTTCGAGTCTCCCCTTCTCCGCCAAAAAAGCACTTGCATAATGCAAGTGCTTTTTTCATTGCAATCTTATTCTTCACCAAATTTGCAGAAATTGTGCGGCTCGGTTTTTCATTATAATTCTTATTCGGCGTCTGCCGGCTTTTTCTTACGGTGAATGATAAAGCGGTTGCACGGGTAAGTCCAAAGCGTCGGGATTGCCATACCGATAAGCTTAATCACCAAATCCCAGAAATTCCCAACCAAATTGTGGCTTTGGGCAAAGGTGGTCATTGCAGAGCCAATCCAGCCGTTGGCAAAAATCGTAAACACCACCATAATCGCATACAAAATCATACTGACGGTGGGGTTTGCGTCCGCCTTAAAGGTGATTTTGCGGTTTAAAATGAATGCAATCGCGTAGCCGACGGTTGTAGAAATAAGGTAGGTGTATAAATACCCTTTTGAGGTCACCCCAATCATATTGAGCGTCGGATTGGTGATTGCCTGCGTCGTCAGCGAAGCAAATACAAAATTGAGCAGCAGCATGTGCACGACCAACTCAATCGCGGACGAGCCGCCGCCCGCAATGGAAAATTTAATGAATTTCCAAATTTCCGCGTGTTTTTCGGTAAAGCGTGTAAATGCGTTTTGCTTTTTTTCGGTTGCCATACTCTTTTCCCCCTCGGTTTATAAAAACTTTATCAGGCACACAATCACGGCGATGACCGCCGCAAGTCCCACAACGCCTTTGACTATAATCGGGATTGCCGCGTCCACCGTGGCAGGCGCTTTGCTGGATAGATAATCGTATACCGGACGGTGGACCTTCGTGCCGACCAACTCGTCAAAAGTGCGGGTGTAGGTTTCGTAGGTATCAGGTGTATTCTCGTTTAACACAAAACAGCGCACGCCGCGTTTGGTGCGGTTGCCGTATACATTAAAGCCTGCGGACTGCGTGAAGCCCAAATCCATATTTTGATGCCGCCCGACAAAACTGTTTTTGTGGTCGTGCCCGACGAATACCGCCAAAACATCGCCGCATTCCGACAGCGCCGCAAACTCACCGCTGTTTTCGTCGGGAATGGACGGTGGCTCTAACAGCATATCGCCCGCGCGGCAGGTGTCGCCCAGCACATAAAACTCGTTTTTATGCGTGCGAAACGCCTGAATCGCGCCTTTCGTGCCCTTTTTAACCCGTTTTAGCACTTGGTAGTACTCGGGCATCGGAATATGCTGGAACACCAAGGACGGCACGAAATCGCCGTTTTTCGCTTTGAGTGCATCGCGCGTTTTTCTGTACCAATCGATTACATTTTTGTCGAACGCCTCATAGCCGCCGCCTTTTTTGTCCGTACCGCTGTCTAAAAGATACAGATTGAACACATCACGGTCCGAGCCGTCCGAGGCTTGTATCGGGATATTGTATGTCCCGCCGCCGAGCGTCTCGTCTAAGTCCCCGACACAGGTCGGAAAGGATTTGTAAATGTGCGCGAATTGGTCGCTGTTCGAGATGCCGACCTGTCGGTCGTGATTGCCGAAAGTCACCGCAAAGGGGATATTCCGCTTGGTCACGGGCTCTAACAGTTTTGCGATAGTTTCTTTTACCGCATTTTCGAGTTCTGCGCCTTTTCCCTTGTAGGTCACGCCGTAGCCTTTGATTTGGTCGCCCGTGTAGACCACCAAATCGGGCTTTTCCGCTTCGACTGCCGCTTCCAGCAGTGCGAGCGTATCGGGCGAAACGGCGGGGATTTCCTGCATATCGGTAATTTGCATGATTTTAAATGTACCGTCTTTATGAAACCGCATAACAGCCTCCGTATTCTCGTTTGCTAAAAAAAGGGGACACAGGCAATTGGATTTGCCGTGCCCCCGTGACGCAATTTATTGTAGCATGTAAATAAACAAGTGTCAATCTGTTTCGATGGGAAAACCTTGTAAAAAGTTTGTCAAGAAACTGTAAAATTTGTCATTATGCGTCCAAAGTGATGATTTTTTCGTTCTTTTCTTTGCCTTTCCAGGTATACATAATCTGCGGATTTTCAAAAATGCTGTCGAGTGTTTTTAAAAACGGTACTATATCGCCGAAATCGAGCGCGCGGTGGTCAAAGGCAATGCAAATCGGCAA
>JBJEPU010000088.1:0-12371 GCA_051881395.1 Candidatus Fimenecus sp. | reverse complement strand
TGCTGTTTGAGATCCTTCGCTTCGCTCAGGATGACAAATACAAACCCCAATTTGCCATTCTGCACCTAACGCGCAGAATGGCAAAATTCAACCTTTATTTTGTTGTGCAAATTCCCGTTTGACCTCGTCGATTTTGTTCTGCGGGGCAAGGGACGGCTTATGCTTACCACGCGCGGTCAGCTCATCGAGCACGGTTGTGTGCAAGTTGTGCTCCTCGCGCAAAATGGCGAGCATATCGTTTTTGAGGGTGCCCGCGGTGCAGTCGGCGGCGGCAGAATTGTAAAGCGCGGCGATTTGCTGTTGCGAAGCGAGCAAATCCTCTAAAATTTCAATTTCGGAAAGCGGCGCGTCCGCTTCTTTTTGTGTTTCGGGCACAAGCTCGGCGGCAACTTCGGGCGCGAGTTCTCGGTTTGCGCGTTTTCCGTTTTCTTTATGATAAAACGCTAAAAATCGTATCATAATGTGTTTTGTGCTGTGCGGCAATCTGCTCGCAAAGTCCGCGCACGGTCGGGTCGTCGGTCAATTCGGTAAAGCTTTTGTATTTTTCAATCAGCCGTTTTTCCGCCTGCAACGCATCGCGCACGGCGGACAGCTCTGCTTCGGTCAGATTTGCCATTCGGCAAGCTCCTTTCATTCGTTTTGATTAGATTTTGCGCAAAACAGAAGGGTATACCTTGTAAAATTTTGCAAAGAAAAGCGGTTGTATCAAAAAGATACAACCGTTTTGTTATTCCGCACCGAGTCCGAAACTGACAGACAGCGCGTGGTCGATTTTTTCCATTTCCTCTTGCGGCAGATTGCCCATTCGCTCTTTCAGCCGTTGTTTGTCAATGGTGCGCACCTGCTCCAATAAAACAATCGAGTCCTTTTGCAGGCCGCACCCGCCGGCATTGACGCGGATATGCGTCGGCAAATTGGTTTTATATTTTTGGCTGGTGATTGCCGCCGCAATGACCGTCGGACTGTATTTGTTGCCGACATCGTTTTGCACAATCAGCACAGGCCTTGTGCCGCCCTGCTCCGAACCGACTACCGGGCTTAAATCCGCGTAATAGATGTCCCCGCGTTTGACCGTCATAAAAATCACGCTCCAAAGAGAATTTCGGTACACCGTTAGTTTGACCTGAAATTCCCTTTCATAAACATTTTTTTCAAAGAAAAGGGGAGCAATACAGTATATGACGCGGTGGGGAATTGGGTACGTAGCGCGGGTATTACAAACAATTGTTTAAAAATTGCAATGCCGTTTCCATTACGGCGCTGTCCTCCTCGCACATTTTGCGAAAATCCAGCGTTTTTGCATATGCGGCACATTCGGCGCCACTATCTTTGGATTTTGCGAGTACACCGAGCTTTGCGAGCGCTTCGGCAATGTATTGTTCCGCCGTCGGTGCGGCGTAAACATTGTGTTGCTTTTCGGGATATAGAATGGATTGTATGTTTTGGTTTTCCGAAAGCGCCGCATTGCCCGCCACGGCGTTTTTGAGCGGCACAATACCGTCCTTTTCGCCGTGCAACAGCAAAACGGGTTTTTGTGTATCTTTTAACAGCTCGGCGGTCGGTTTGGCGGCGGCCCCGCCAAACCGCAGACTTTCATACGCGCGCAGAAATGGCTTTAAAAAGCCGAAGCTTTTGCCCGTTTGCGCCTGTGCCTGTGCCGTGAGCAATTCGGGCACATCGTTGGGCGCGGAAAATGCGAGCACGCCTTGCACTTGCGGCTCGTTGGCGGCGCGGCAGACCGTGTATGCGCCCCAAGAATGCCCCGCAAGCAATATGGGCAGATGCTTTGTGCGTTCGTCTGTTTTTGCAAACTGCAAGGCGCTTTTCAGGTCGCAAACCGCCTGCGGCATACCGACAAGGGCTTTTCCGTCGGACGCCATCGTGCCGGTGTTGTCATAGGCGAGCACCAAATAGCCGTGTTTTGCAAAAAAGTCAATTTCCGTTGTGTAACTCAAATGCCCGCCGCCCATACCGTGGCAGAAAATCAGCAGGGCTTTAAAATCGGTTTTGCCCGTTTCAAAATACAAATTGCCGCGTAAGGTTTGCCCGTGATTGCCTTGGAATTCTACGGACTCCGCCGCCAAATTTTCAAAATCTGCCGCCGTGAAATAGGATAAATACGGATTTCCCTCGCACCGCGCACCGAATGCGACTTTTTCCACCGACGAAGCGAGAATGAACAATAACAAAACCGCCAACAGCAAAACGGCAACTGCAATCCATATGTATATCATTTGTTTACTCCTTTTATTTTGCGTACATTTGCACAAGAATTTTTTCAAGCAGACGGTCGGGCAACAGCCGTTTTAGGAACATTAACGCCTTGTATTCGCCGCCGACCGCTACGCGCACGGGCGGATTTTTTTTGCCGGCGAGCCGTAGCGCAACCTTTGCTACGCTTTCGGGCGGCTTGCCGTTTTGCTCGTCATGCTCCATTTTTTGCACGGAGCGCGCACAGCGCGCATAATACGGCGATGAAGTGTCTAAATGCTTGCTTCGCGCGTCGGTAAAGCCCGTTTTTGTGTCGCCCGGCTCAATGAGTGATACGCGCACGCCGAACGGCGCAATTTCCATACGCAATGCTTCGGCGTAGGCTTCGAGCGCGAATTTGCTCGACGAATAGTGCGATTGAAACGGAATGCCGATGCGTCCGGCAATGGAACTGACAAACAACACCAGCCCGCTTTTTTGTGCACGCATTTTCGGCAAAATCGCCGCGTTGACGCGCAAAACGCCGAAATAGTTGGTTTCCATTTGTGCCTTGGCAAGACGAAGCGGCGTGTCCTCGCACGCGCCCGAAATCCCGAAGCCTGCGCAATGGATTAAAATATCCACACCTTCGAGCGTGTCGACAACGCGGCGAATGCTCTCCTCGTCATTGACATCCATTTGCAAAAAACGGATTTCGCCGTTCCCGACGGCCACCGTTTTTTCTTCGCAATGCCGCGACACGGCGGTGACCGTACAGCCGTTTTCGGCAAAGGCGACGGCGCACGCGAGCCCGAGCCCACTGCCCGCCCCCGTAATGAACACGGATTTTCCGTACACATTTTTCATCGGCATCATCTCCTTTGTTTATTGTACCATACCGTTCCCTGCGCGCAAGCAAAATTTTCAAAAGTTTCCTATTTAACAAATTGTTTACAAATAAATCATTGACAAATCGGTATGCTAATTGTATAGTATATATTGTAGTTAGCACTCAGACACTATGAGTGCTAACGGTGCTAAAACGAGAAACGGGGCGGTGAATATGGAGCTTTCGGAACGCAAAAAGAAATTGCTTGCCGCGATTGTCGAACGGTATATTGCCACCGGTGAGCCCGTCGGCTCCAAGGCGCTCGCGGCGCTGCCGGATTTGGCGGTCTCCTCGGCGACCATTCGCAACGAAATGGCAGAACTCGTCAGTATGGGGCTGTTAGAACAACCGCATACTTCGGCAGGGCGGATTCCTTCCAGTGCCGGCTATCGGTATTATGTGGACAATTTAATGGGGCGGTATGAACTCTCGCCGAATGAAAAACGGCTGATTGATATGAAACTGCAAACCGCCTCGGGCGACGCGCAAAAGGTGCTCGAAAGCGCCGGCAATATTTTGGCGGAAATGACGCGGTGCGCGGCGGTCTCGACCACGCCTGCCGATGAGGCGGCGGTGGTGCGGCGCGTGGAGTTAGTCCCTATTGGTACGCGCACGGCAATGATTGTCATGCTGACTTCGTCGGGGATACTCAAAAGCCGCGTTTGCAAAACGACAAGCGAAATCACTGTCGATATGGCGGAGAGCTTTTACAATATCGTCAATGCGAATTTCATCGGCAAACCTGCGGCGGCGATGCACATTGCCAAAATCCAAACGCTTGCCGTTTCGCTCGGCGAAAAATCTTTGGAAATGACGCCGTTGTTGGTGGCGCTTGCCGATGTCGCGGCAATGACCGAGCGCACGGAACTGTTGTTGGAAGGGCAGAGCAATTTGCTCGGCTACAAGGAATATGAGCAGAATGCCTACGAGTTGATTGAATTTTTGCGGCGTGCCGAGCCGCTGGGGCAGATTTTTTCGCGGCAACAGAAAAGCGGCGAAAAAGGCGGCTTGCAGGTGCTCATCGGCGATGAAAACCGCTTTCGGGAATTGCAAAATTCGAGTATGATTTTCGGCAATTACGAAATCGCGGGGCATCAAAGCGGTACGCTGGGGCTTATCGGTCCCACCAGAATTGACTATGCACGGCTCATTCCGAGCTTGCAGTATTTAACGCAAATCGTCGGGAAAATTCTTTCCGACAATGTGGAGGAATAGAGGTATGGCAAAAGAAGAAAAAACCAAAACCCCGCCCGAGGCAGAACAGACTGCCTCCGAAGCGCAATCGGCGGACGCACCCGAAGCGGCACAGCCCGAAGAAAACGCGGCAGAGCAGAAATTGCAGGAACTCGAAAACAATCTCAAAGAAGCCAATGACAAATTCCTGCGCACCTTGGCGGAATACGATAACTACCGCAAACGCTCCGTGCGCGAAAAAGAACAGGCGTACGCCGACAGCAAGGCGTCGGTGCTGGCAGAGTTCCTTCCCGTGCTCGACAATTTCGAGCGCGCGGCAGGCAACAAAGAAGCCCCGCTTGCGGATTATCAAAAAGGCGTGGATATGATTTTTACCCAATTTACGGAAATTTTCAAAAAATTGGGCGCGGAGAGCTTCGGCGAAGCGGGCGACGCGTTCGACCCGAATATCCACAGCGCGGTGATGCATATTGAGGACGAAACGCAGCCCGAAAACACCGTGGCGGAGGTCTTCTCAAAAGGCTATAAATTAGGCGATAAGATTTTGCGACCGGCGGTCGTCAAAGTCGTAAACTGAATTTGACATATCACGATTTATAAACGAATTTGGAGGAATTTATTATGGCAAAAGTAATCGGTATTGACTTGGGTACAACCAATTCCTGCGTGGCGGTTATTGAGGGCGGCGAGCCTGTGGTTATCGCAAACGCAGAGGGCGCGAGAACCACCCCGTCCGTTGTGGCGTTCTCGAAAGACGGCGAAAGAATGGTCGGGCAGGTTGCAAAACGGCAGGCTATCACCAACCCCGAGCGCACGGTGGCGTCGATTAAACGCCATATGGGTTCGGATTACAAGGTCTCGATTGACGGCAAAAACTATACCCCGCAGGAGATTTCCGCAATGATTTTGCAGAAACTCAAAAGCGATGCAGAGGCCTATCTCGGCAGTAAGGTGACCGAGGCGGTTATCACCGTTCCCGCATATTTCACCGATGCACAGCGTCAGGCAACCAAGGACGCAGGCAAAATCGCGGGCTTGGATGTAAAGCGCATCATCAACGAGCCGACTGCGGCGGCGCTCGCCTACGGCATTGATAAAGAGGATGACCAAAAAGTTATGGTCTACGACCTCGGCGGCGGCACCTTCGATGTGTCCATCATCGAAATGGGCGACGGCGTGCAAGAGGTTTTGGCAACTGCCGGTAACAACCGTTTGGGCGGCGACGATTTCGACCAACGCATTATTGACTGGCTTGCCGATGAATTCAAAAAGGAACAGGGTATTGACCTGCGCACCGACAAAATGGCCATGCAGAGACTGAAAGAAGCGGCAGAAAAAGCGAAAATCGAACTGTCCGGCGTGACCACTTCGCAAATCAGCCTGCCTTTCATTACGGCAGACGCAACCGGCCCGAAACACTTGGAAACAACCTTAACCCGCGCAAAATTCAACGAAATGACCGCGGATTTGGTTGAAGCAACGATGGGGCCTGTTCGTCAGGCACTTTCCGACTCGGGCTTGCAGGCTTCGCAGATTAACAAGGTTTTGATGGTCGGCGGTTCTTCGAGAATTCCCGCCGTACAGGAAGCCATTAAGAGTTATATGGGTCACGAGCCGTTCAAGGGCATCAACCCCGATGAATGTGTTGCGGTCGGCGCGGCAATTCAGGGCGGCGTGCTCGGCGGCGATGTTGAGGGCATTCTGTTGCTCGATGTCACCCCGCTTTCGCTCGGTATTGAAACCATGGGAGGCGTTTCCACCAAGATTATCGAGAGAAACACCACCATTCCGACCAAGAAGAGCCAAATCTTCTCCACGGCGGCAGACAATCAGACTTCGGTGGAAGTCCATGTTTTGCAAGGCGAACGCGAATTTGCCAAAGACAATAAGACCTTAGGCGTATTCCACCTTGACGGCATTATGCCCGCACCGCGCGGCGTGCCGCAGATTGAAGTCACCTTCGATATTGACGCCAACGGCATTGTGCATGTTTCCGCGAAAGACCTCGGCACACAGAAAGAGCAGTCCATTTCCATCACTTCTTCGACCAATATGTCGAAAGACGATGTCGAAAAGGCAGTGAAAGAAGCCGAGCAGTATGCGGCAGAGGATAAGAAACGCAAAGAATCTATTGATACCCGCAACGAGGCAGACCAAATGGTTTATCAGTGCGAGAAAATCATTAAGGAAAACGGTGACAAAATCCCCGAAAACGACAAATCCGAAATTCAAGCCAAGATTGACGCACTCAAAGAAGCCCTCAAAGGCGACAATATGGACGACATCAAGGCAAAGAAAGACGAGTTGACCGAGAAGTTCAACAAGGTTGCCGAGACGATGTATCAAGCGGCGGCGGCCCAAGCACAGGCGGCGCAGGGCGGTGCAAACCCCGGTGACGCGGGCACACAGGGCGGCAAAGGCGACGACGGCTACTACGAAGCGGATTACACCGATGTAGAATAAGCGACCGATATTTTGAAAGGCAGGGCTGTCACACACAGGATAGCCCTGCCATAAGGTGAGGAAAGTCGAACCCGATATGGTTTAAAACGGTATATTTCCGCTTGAACTGCGTTAAAAATCTCGCCATACGGCAGTATGGCAGCGATTTTATGCCTTGTTCAAACGAAAATCTACTCGTTTTAAACTGCTCTGCACCGAAAATGCAGAGAGTACGGATGGATTTTTGCTTTTGAAGCGGCAGTCGGGCTGACGCCCGACAACGGTGAAAAAGTGAAAATACGCCGTAATATCAAATTTTCGGCATATTGTGTTCGACTTCCCTCACCTTAACCCGATTATAGGGAGTTACTTATATGGCAGAAAAACGAGATTATTACGAAGTCCTCGGTGTGGACAAAAGCGCGTCGGAGGACGAAATTAAAAAGGCATACCGCAAACTCGCAAAGCAGTATCACCCCGACCTGCACCCCGGCGACAAGGAAGCAGAGGAAAAATTCAAAGAGGCGAATGAAGCCTACGAAGTGCTGTCCGATGCAGAGAAAAAGGCGAAATATGACCGTTTCGGCCACGCAGGTGTGGACCCGAACTACGGTGCAGGGCAGGGCGGCTACGGCGGCGGTTTCGGCGGTATGGATTTTGACCTCGGCGATATTTTCAACAGCTTTTTCGGCGGCGGCTTCGGCGGCGGCAGCAATCCGAATGCGCCCCAGCGCGGCAGTGACGCACAGGCAAGCGTGACCGTTTCATTTGAAGAGGCGGCAAAGGGCTGTGAGCGTGAGGTGGAATTCCGCAGAATTGAAGTCTGCGACGAATGTCACGGCAGCGGCGCGGCGGCGGGCTCTTCGCCCAAAACCTGTCCGGATTGCGGCGGCAGGGGACAGGTCACCTCGCAACAGCGCACGCCGTTCGGCGTCATTCAAACGCAAAAAGCGTGCTCACGATGCGGCGGCAAGGGTACGATTATTGACAATCCCTGTAAAAAATGCCGCGGGGCGGGACTTGTACGCAAGCCCGCAAAGATAAAAGTCAAGCTTCCCGCCGGGATTGATGATCGACAGGTCATCAATGTGCGCGGTCAGGGCAATAAGGGCGCGAACGGCGGTCCTGCGGGTGATTTGCGCGTGGCGGTCAATGTGCGTCCGCATCCGATTTTTGAGCGCGACGGCTACAATGTTTGGGTGGAAATGCATATCAGCTATGCCGCGGCGGCACTCGGCTGTGAATTGGAAGTGCCTACGCTCGACGGCAAGGTGAAATACAGTATTCACCCCGGTACGCAGTCCGGCGATGTCTTTAAAATGCGCGAACGCGGCATTCAGAGCCTCAATAACCGGGGGCGCGGCGACCAGCTGGTGCGCGTGATTGTCGATGTGCCGCGTGATTTGAATGCAGAGCAAAAACGCTTGCTGTTGGAGCTCGACAAAGCCCTCGGCAATGAAACGGCGCATATCGGCAAAAACGAGGAAGAGAAAAAAGGCTTTTTCGGAAAAAAGAAAAAATAAACCGTCGCACCAAAACGGCGGAGCGATAAAAACAAATCGGACTGTATAGCATTTGCCTATACAGTCCGATTTGTATGTATGCCCACAAAGCGGATTGTTTTACAGTATTTGACGGAACGGTCGTACCGTTCTGATTGAAAAATAAAAATGCAATGCGTGCGTAGGGGGCGTCGACTCGGCGCCCCGTAATTTTTTCACAATGCAAATTGGTTTATCGGTAGGGCGGGGCTTGCCCCCGCCGCGTTTGTTTTTTCTGTTCAAAAGAATGGTTTCTGCGCGATGGGAGCATTGTTCGCGACAAAAATCACCGGTAAAAATCCTTTTTGCGAGAGATACAAAACGGCGGGAGCAAGCTCCCGCCCTACCCTGAAAACGCATTTCGTGCGTAGGGAACGGTCCTGCCCGTTCCGCGAAATCATATCAAATCACGCGGTGTTCGCCCGCCCGCTTGTCATTCTGAGCCGTCAGGCGAAGAATCTCGTTTCGCACATTTTTACTTGGTGCTGTTTGAGATCCTTCGCTACGCTCAGGATGACAAATACAAACTAAAAGTCTATTTACAGCACTCTCGCACCGCTTGCCGCCTGCAAAATCCAGCGGGCATCCACGGCGTTAATTTTGCCGTCGCCGTTGACATCTGCCGCGGCGGTTTGGGTGGCGTCAAATGTACGTGCACCCGACGCCGCCTGCAACACCCAACGCGCATCTACCGCGTTGATTTTGTCGTCGCCGTTTACATCGCCGAGGACAATCCCCAACCGTTGCGTTGTCAAAATATAGGTGCTGAAATGGTCGGTGGTGAATACCATATAGCCATTTTGATAGATTGCGTGCATATCGGTATAGGTTCCGTCCGTTTCTTGGCGGTAGACCTTGCATTGCGCACCGTCCATTGCTTCGGGCACGGGGATTTTCACCGTGACCGCGTTTGCGGGTTGTGCGATTTCACCGTTCACGGTTAAAGTAATATCATATGTAATTGCGTTTTCTTCTGCTGACAGTTTTTCTACATTTAAAGCTGTGTTTTCAGCGAAGTTTCCGAAACTGCCTTCTCCGACGGAAACCCCTGTTTTCGTGTCGGTCAATTTTTGCAGGGCAATAAAAGTATATCCGTTTTCACTTGCAAAGGTTTCGACATAAGAACCTGCATAACCGTAGATAGTTGTCAAACTGGAATCTTTAAATGCATACCTGTCGATACTCGTTACGCTGTCAGGTATCGTGATGCTGGTCAGCGAGGTGCAATTAGAAAATGTAGCATCGTCAATACTCGTTACGCTGTCCGGAATGTTGATGCTTGTAAGCGAAGAGCAATTTCGAAATGCATAACTGCCGATTTCCGTCACGCTGTTTGGAATGGTGATGCTTGCAAGCGCGGTGCAATCCTGAAATGCACTACCGCCAATATATGTCACGCTGTTTGGAATGGTGATGCTTGCAAGCGCGGTGCAATCCTGAAATGCACTACCGCCAATATATGTCACACTGTCCGGTATGGGGATATTGGTAAGCGAAGTGCAACCGGAAAACGCGTAACTGCCAATACTCGTCACGCTGTTCGGAATGGTAATGCTTGTAAGCGAGGCGCAATCTTCAAATGTCTCATAGCCGATGCTCGTTATGTTTTCAGAAAGTGTAACGCTTGTAAGCGAAGTACAGTTGTAAAATGTACTATAGCCGATATTCATCACGCTGTTCGGAATGGTAATACTTGTGAGCAAAGAACAGTTGTAAAACGCTTCGTCAGCTATTGTTTTTGTATCGGCTTTAACGGTGCATGCACCACTGTATGTATTTTTTGCTTTGATTAAGTGATTGCCGATATAGAGAATATCATTTTTCCAATTGCTTTCATTGTTATAATAAGCAGTGTCATAAAATGCATCGTCGCCGATATATGTCATGCTGTCGGGAATGGATATATTTGTCAGCGAGGTGCAGCCCTTAAATGCACGCCGGCCGATCCTTATTACACTGTCGGGGATGACGATACTTGTAAGTGCAGTGCAACCGGAAAATGCATAAGGACCAATATATGTTATGCTGTTCGGAATCGTAACGCTTGTAATTGAGGTGCAATGATAAAATGCGTCATAGCCAATCCCACAAATTTTGTAGCCGCCTAATTCTTCCGGAATGACTATGTTTGTGTCGGTTCCAAGATATTTAGAAATATAAATATCGTCTTTGTCGTTCTCATAATATCCAATTACATAATCTCCTACGGTCACATATACTGAAGGAGGTTCACCTGTAAGATCCGCCGATGCGGTTATGGGTACTGCCGACAAAATCAAAATACATACTAGCAATACGATAAAAATTCTTTTGGTTTTGGTTTTCATTTTTCTCTCTCCTTTATAAATTCGACCATCGCCATGTGGTCGAAAAAAAGCTTTCCGGCACAGGCGAAGGCTCTTTTTTACACATTTTAGCGGATTTTCCGCTAAAAGTCAATAGTGTATTATCCGCTAAACATATAATAAGGGCATACTATACGGGGCGGTGATTGTGTGTTTTACAGACGAATTCGTGATTTGCGGGAGGACAGAGATTTAACTCAGCGGGAAATGGGCGAAATTTTGCTGTGCAGTCAGCGGGTATACAGCGATTACGAGCGCGGTGTGCTCGATATTCCGACCGAAATCCTCATTCGTTTGGCAGATTTTTATGATGTTTCCACCGATTATATTTTAAATCGAACAGACGACCAAACCGCCCCCAAAAAACGCAAAGCTTGAACGGGATACACGAAAAGGCCGTGTTTCCCGTTTATAATTTTACGGAACGGTTAAAACCGTTCCGTAAAATTATATCAAAATCCACGGACGGGCGCATAAGACCCGCCCCTACGAGTAGGGAACGACCGGAGACGCGTTCCGCGAAATTACATCAAATCTTACGGGCGGGCGCAGAGACCCGCCCCCACAACGGGTCGTCGAGACGCCGACCCCTACGCACAATTTGTAATTCGTGCGCGTAGGGAACGGTCTTGACCGTTCCGCAGAATTACATCAAAAACCACGGGCGGGCGTGGAAGCCCGCCACTACGCGTACAAACCCCAATTTGTCATCCTGAGCGAAGCGAAGGATCTCAAAACTCCTCAAAATAGCAATATCAAAACGAGATTCTTCGCCTAACGGCTCAGAATGACAATCGGCGGGTGCGGAGACCCGCCACTACGCGTACAAACCCAAATTTGTCATTCTGAACGAAGTGAAGAATCTCAAAAACGAATGTATTCAAAAAGGGATTCTTCGCCTATCGGCTCAGAATGACAATCGGGCGGCCGAGGTCGACCGCCCCTATGATTGGATAGACAAATCCCGATTTGCAGGGGCGTTTATACCGTATCTCATTTTCAAAACTTGTATAATTTTTGTCAAAAACGCGCAAAAAGCAAAAAAATACTGTAAAACCGACTGCTTTTGTGTTATGATGAACACAAAAGCAGTTTTCGGTTTTGGGAGTATAGAAAATGTACGGTTTATTAGGCGAAAAATTGGGGCACAGCTTTTCCCCGCAAATTCACGCGTGCTTGGGCGATTACGAATACAAGCTGTTTGAAGTGGCGCCCGAAAATTTGGGCGATTTTCTGCGCTCGGGCACATTTGAGGGCTTAAATGTCACCATTCCTTACAAAAAAGCGGTGATGCCCTATCTTGCGGAAATTTCCGAGAACGCAAAGGCGATAGGCTCGGTCAACACGATTACCGTTTTGCCGAACGGTACTTTGCGCGGGGATAACACCGACTATGACGGATTTTTATATCTTGTGCGGCGAAGCGGTGTTTCGGTCGCCGGCAAAAAAGCGTTGGTTTTGGGTACGGGCGGCGCATCGCTCCCTGTAAAAAAGGTGCTTTCCGACCTCGGCGCGCGGGAAATTGTTTCGATTTCCCGAAGCGGCGAGAACAACTATCAAAATATCGACAAGCATTTTGACGCGGATTTAATTGTCAACACCACGCCCGTGGGTATGTACCCGAACAATTTGCAGTCGCCGCTTTCGTTAGACGGCTTTACGCATTTGTCGGGCGTGCTGGATATTGTTTATAATCCGCAAAAAACAAAACTGATTTTGGACGCCGAACAGCGCGGCATTCCTGCCTTTTCGGGGCTGACGATGCTGGTG